>NZ_JBEPLH010000026.1:0-103270 GCF_040545135.1 Burkholderia sp. 572
ACCTTCGAGCGCAGCTTCGACAGGTTCGTCTTCTTGTCGCCGACCGACTGGCCGTTCACGAGGATCTCGCCCTGCTGGAACGGCTCGAGACCGTTGACGGTCTTGATCAGCGTCGACTTGCCCGAGCCCGACGGTCCGCACACGACGACCACTTCGCCTTTCCTGACCTCGGTCGTGCAGTCGGTGAGGACCTGAAACGGGCCGTACCACTTCGAAACGTTGCTGATGGAAATCATGGGGGATACCTGCATCGTAATGAGGCGCGCGCGGCGCCGGTTCAGCGCGCCTTCGCGACGCGGTAGCGGCGTTCGAGCACGCGGGCGTACCACGTCAACGGGAAGCACATCGCGAAGTAGAGCAGCGCGACCATCGCGTAGATCGGAAACGGCTTGAACACCGCATTGGTGATGATGTTGCCGGTCTTCGTGAGTTCGGTCAGCCCGATGATCGACGTCAGCGCCGTGCTCTTCACCGCCTGCACGAGAAAGCCGACGGTCGGCGGCAGCGCGATTTTCCATGCCTGCGGCCACACCGCGTAACGGAGTTGTTGCGTCCACGTCATGCCGAGGCTGGCCGCCGCACTCCACTGGCCTCGCGGCACGGCGTCGACGCAGCCGCGCCAGATGTCGGCCAGGTATGCGCTCGCGTTCAACGTCAATACGACCGATGCGGCGGTCCACGGCGTCACGTCGATGCCGATCAGCGGCAGCCCGAAGAAACCGAGGAACAGCTGCATCAGCAACGGCGTGCCCTGAAACAGCTCGACGTACAGGCTCACGAAGCGGCGCAGCGCCGGCACCGGCGAGATGCGCATCGCGAGCAGCGCAAACCCGGCGACGCTGCCGCCGACGAACGTGATCAGCGACAGCAGCATGGTCCAGCGCGCGGCCAGCAGCAGGTTCCACGCAATATCCTGGAAGGTGAATTCGATCATCGGGCACGCTCCGTCGGGAGGCCGGTTTCAGGGGAGCGCGCGCGCCACGTAAAGCGGGCAACGCACGAGCGGCGCGGTGCGTTGCCCGCACCGTGCGGCGCGCGGCCCGCGAACAGACGGCGGCCGACGCGATTGAGCAGCATGCGCAGCGCGATCGACAGCAGTAGGTAGATCGCAGTCACGACGATGTAGATCTCGAACGCACGGAAATTGCGCGACTGGATGAAGTTCGCCGCATAGGTCAGGTCGGGCACCGAGATCTGCGACACGACGGCCGAACCGAGCATCACGATCAGCACCTGCCCGAGCAGCGCGGGGTACACGTTCGCGAGCGCCTGCGGCAGCACGACCTGACCGAACACCTGCCGGCCGTGCAGCCCGAGCGCACGTGCGGCCTGCGTTTGCCCGTGCGGAACCGATTCGATGCCGGCCCGCAGGATCTCGACCGCATACGCGCCCAGGTTGACCGTCATCGCCAGCACGGCCGCCTGCGCTTCGTCGATGTGCACGCCGATCCCGGGCAGCCCGAAGAAGATGAAGAACAGCTGGACCAGGAACGGCGTATTGCGGATCAGCTCGACGTAGGCCGCGACCAGCGTGCGTGCCCAGCGCGGGCCGGCGAGCGCGGCCCACGCGCCGGCGGTGCCGATCAGGCCGCCGAGCGCGGTGGAGGCCGCGGTGAGGCCGAGCGTCACGCCGATCCCGCGCGCGAGCATGCCGGCGTAGAGGCCGAAATCGCTGAAGTCGAACACGTAGGTCATAACGATACCTTCCGTCGTGAATGCGGGGCGGGCGCGACGCGCATCACAGGTCGGCCGGCAGTGCCGCGTGCAGCCACTTCTGCGACAGGGTGTTCAGCGTGCCGCTTTTCTTCGCGCCGGCGATCGCGTCATTGACCTTCTGCATCAGGCGCGGCTCGTTCTTGTTCAGGCCGACGTGATCGGGCGAGCTGAACAGCGAGAACTTCTGCTCCGGATCGATCGACGGATGGCGCGCGATGATCGTCGCGCCGACGTCGTTGCCGATCACGAGCAGTTGCGCCTGCCCCGACAAGAACGCCGCGATCGCGCCGTTCGGATCGTCGAAGCGCTTGATCGTCGCGTTCGGCGGCGCGACCTTGCTCACGCTCAGGTCCTCGAGCGTGCCGCGCGCGACCGCGACCGACTTGCCGGCGAGATCGGCGGTGCCTTTCACGGCGAGCGATTTCGGGCCGAATACCGCGAGATAGTACGGCGCATACGCGTTCGAGAAGTCGATCACCTTCGCGCGCTCCGGCGTCTGGCCGACCGACAGCAGCATGTCGGTCTTGCGGTCGGCGAGATACGCCATTCGGTTGTCGCCGGTGACCTGCACGAGCTCGACCTTCGCGTTGAGCGCCTTGCCGATCAGCGTCGCCATGTCGATGTCGTAACCTTGCGGCTTCATGTCGGGGCCGATCGAGCCGAACGGCGGGTAGTCCTCGAACACGCCGATGCGCACGACGCCGGATTTCGCGATCGTGTCGAGTGCGTCGGCATGTGCGAGCGGCGCGATGGCGGCGAGACCCGCCGCGCAGGTGCAGACGAGGGCGGTGCGGGCGAGCAGGCGTCGCACGAGACGGTGGGCTTGGGTCGATGCGTTCATGATGGAGTCCTTGTTGCTGCGCTGGGGAAAGAACCGGAAATCAGGCGCCGCGTGCGGCGATCAGCTTGCATGCATGCGCGGGTAGCTCGGCGGCGACCGGCATGCCGACGTGCAGGTCGGGCGTTTCGCGCGGCGTCGTCGCTGCCGTCAGCGTGAAGCCGCGGCAATCGATCGTCGCCTCGATCGACGCGCCGACGTCGCGCACGAACGTGACCGTGCCGGCGAGCGTGTTCGGCGCGGACGGCGAGACCGAGGCCGCGCGCACGCACACGTCCTCGGGGCGAATCAGCAGGCGCACGGCGTCGTCCGCGCGCGGCGCGTCGGGCGCGCGCCGGATCGCGAGCCGTTGTCCGCCCGGCAGCACGATCGCGTCGTCGCCGTCGCACGCGACCGGCAGGATGTTGCCGAGGCCGATGAAATCCGCGACGAATTCGTTGACCGGATCGCGATAGATGTCGAGCGGCCGGCCGACCTGCTGGATGCGGCCTTGCTCCATTACGACGATCTCGTCGGCCATCGTCATCGCTTCGCGCTGGTCGTGCGTGACCATGATCGTCGTGATGCCGAGCCGTTGCTGGAGCAGCCGGATCTCGACCTGCATCGCCTCGCGCAGCTTCGCGTCGAGCGCCGACAGCGGCTCGTCGAGCAGCAGCAGGCGCGGAGACGAAGCGATCGCGCGTGCGATCGCGACGCGCTGGCGCTGCCCGCCCGACAGTTGCGTGACGAGCCGGTCGGCCAGGTGCGGAAGCTGGATGAGTTCCAGCAGCTCCGCGACACGCTGCGTTTGAGCCGTCCTGGCCGTCTTGCGCAGCCGCAGCGGATACGCGATGTTCTGCGCGACCGTCATGTGCGGGAACAGCGCGAGCGACTGGAACACCATGCCGAAGTCGCGCCGGTTGGCCGGCACGTGCGTGAGGTCGCGGCCGGCGAACGTGATCGTGCCCGACGTCGGCGTCTCGAGGCCGGCGATGATCCGCATCAGCGTGGTCTTGCCGCAGCCCGACGGGCCGAGAAAGCAGACGAGCTTGCCGTCCGGCACGGACAGGTCGACGTGATCCACGGCATACGCGTGCTGGAAGCGCTTCGTCACGCGCTGAAGGGTGAGCTGGGTCATGGGGAGTCCTTGGATGGGCGAGGGCGGAGTCGTGCGCGTATCAGAGCGCAACGCCCTTGTCGCCGACGAGTTTTTCGAGCATCCAGATCAGCGCGAAATCGATCGCGACGGTGAACACCGCGAAACAGAACACGGTCGGGTCGAGCGACGACACGGTGCGGCTGTAGAGCCAGACCGGCAGCGTCATCGTGTCGACGCTGTACAGGAAGAACGTCACCGTGAACTCGTTGAACGACACGATGAACGCGAACAGCATGCCGGCGAGGACGCCCGGCCGCATCAGCGGCAGGACGACATCGACGAACGCGCGGCGCGGGCTCGCGCCCATCAGGCACGCGGCTTCCTCGAATTCCGGGCCGATCGACGCGACCGATGCCGCGCAGTTCTTCACGGTAAACGGCAGCGTCAGGATCACGTGCGTGACGACGAGCCGCACGAGCCCGAGTTCGACCGGCAGTGCGTTGAACACGAGCAGCAGCGCGAGGCCGAGCATGACGAGCGGATAGACGATCGGCAGCGCGACGAGCTGCTCGACGAACGTCTTGCCGCGGAAGCGATAACGCGACAGCGCGTAGGCGGCGGGTACCGAAACCGCAGTCGCGACCAGCATCGTCGCGATCGCGACGACGAGGCTCGTCGTCAGCGCGGCACCCATCGATTGCGCACTGCCGGCATCGGCGGTCACGAAGGTCTGCCAGGCGGCGCGGTACCAGTGCAGGCTGAAATCGCGCGGCGGGAATTCGAGCGTGCCCGACGAGCCGAACGACATCGTGATCATCGTCACGATCGGCAGTGCGGCGAGGCACAGCACGAGCGTCGCGAGGGTGCCGGTCGCGCGGCTCAGACGGCCGGGCAGCGGTGCTCGCGGCAGAAGGGCATTCATCGGTTCACCTCGTCACGTTGCAGGGCGCGCACGAGGCGCTGGGAAACCGCCATCACGACGAGCGTCGCGCCCATCAGCACGACACCCGAGGCCGACGCGGCCGGCCAGTTCAGCAGCGGCGCGACCTGGTCATGCACGAGCACCGCGAGCATCGGTACGCGCCGGCCGCCGAGCAGCAGCGGCACCGCGAACGCACTCGCGTTGTAGGCGAACACGAGCAGCGCGCCCGATACGAGCCCCGGCATCGCGAGCGGCAGCGTCACGTGCCGCAGCGTCTGCCAGCGCGTCGCGCCGAGCGTCGCGGCGGCTTCGTCGTACGCGCGGGACACGGCACGCAGCGCGCTCGACAGCGGCAGCACGGCGAGCGGGAATGCGGTCTGGATCAGCCCGAGCAGCACGCCGTGTTCGCGGTACAGCAGCTGCAGTGGCCGTTCGATGACGCCCGCCGCCAGCAGCGAGCGGTTGAGCAGGCCCGCCGGGCCGAGCATCACGAGCCAGCCGTAACCCTGCAGCAGCAGGTTGACGAGCAGCGGCAGCAGCACGCCGGCAAGCATGAGCCGCCGCGCGAGCCGCGATTCGGCGCGCGCCATCGCCAGCGCGACCGGGATCGCGAGCAGCACCGCGCATACCATGCTCTGGAACGCGAGGCGCAGCGTGAGCCACAGCGAGTGCATGAAGTACGGGTCGGCGAGATCGGCGTAGTTCTGCAGCGTGAACGTGCGCCATTCGTCGCCCGGCGTACCGACGCTCATTCGCAGCACGGTGAGCGTCGCCGCCGCGAGCACCGCGAGGAATGCGAGGATCGGCGCAAGCAGCAGCCACGGCGGCACGCCGGGCCGTGCGGCAGCGGCGGCCGAGGCGCCGCCGGCCGGGCCGGCGGCGACGGGTTCCGCGTGACGGGAGGAAGGCAGCGAGGCCATGTCGTCAGGCCGCGAAGAGGCTGGTATAGCGCTTGATCCACGCCGGCTGAACGGCGGCGAGCGCCTTGTCGTCGTGGAGGATGGCCTTCTCCGCGATCTGCTGCGGCGACGGCACGAATGCGCGGCTTTCCGCCGGGATCACGGCCTTCGAATTCACCGGCCCGTTCAGCACGTCCGCCGCCATCCGGCCCTGCACGCCCGCGTCGAGCGTGTGGTTGATGAACGCATGGATCAGGTCGAGGTCGCCCGGGTGCGCTTTCGGAATCACCGTGAACATCAGTTGCGTCGCGAAGCCTTCCTTCATCCCGTACGTCACGCCCATCTTGTAGTCGGGCTTGCGGATCTGGTCCGGGAAGAACGCGGGCGAATAGATGCCGCCGATGTCGAGCGAGCCGGTGCGGAACAGGTCGGCGACCTGGTTCGGGTTTTCGCCGAGCGTCATCACACGATCCTTGAGCGCCGCGAGCTTGCGGAAACCCGGTTCGATGTTCTGCTGCGAACCGCCGGCCAGCTTCGCGGCGACGATCGCGAGATCGACCGCCTCGGCCCACTCCGGCGGCGGAAGAAACAGGCGCCCCGCATATTTCGGATCCCACAGCGCTTCGTAGCTCGCCGGTGCGGTCTTGACGGTCGACGTGTTGTAGATCAGCCCGTCCGACCACAGCAGGTAGCCGACACCGAACCCGTTTGCGCCCGTGCGGTACTGCGGTGCGACGTCCTTCAGGTTCGGCAGCCGGTTCAGGTCAGGCTTCGCGAGCAGGCCCGCATCGGCGAGGCCGGCCGCACCGACACCGGCCAGCGTGATCACGTCGTAGGTCGGCCGCTCGCCGGCGGCCTTGACCTTCGCGACCATGCCCGACGTGCCGTCCGCGCGGTCGGCGATCACACGTGCGCCGGTCTGCTTGCTGAACGTTTCCGCGATATTGCGCAGCGCGGCCGCACCGGTATCGTCAGACCACGTGAGGATGCGCAGCGTCTTGCCCGCGAAGCTGCTCGTCTGTGCCTTCGCAGTACTGATGAACGGCATCGGAAGGGCGGATGCGGCGAGTGCCGTGCCGAGGGTTTTGATCACCTGCCTTCTGCCCGCCTTGAAGTGTTGCATGGCCGTCTCCTGATGAACGATGCCGGGTGGTTCGATGCCGGTCGCCGAATGGCGGCGCGGGGTGTGGATGCACTGTAGGTACGTCAAATTTCCGCAACAAACGAAATATCCGCATGCGCGGCATGAGATAAACGCATGGCCCGGACGGCCTCAGCGGGCCGGCATCATGACCTGCTTGATCTCCTGGAATGCGGCCAGCCCGAACGGGCCGAGCTCGCGTCCGACGCTGCTGCGCTTGTAGCCGCCCCATGAGGTTTGCGGATAGATCAGTTGCGGCGTGTTGATCCACACGACGCCTGCTTCGAGCGCGTCGGCGACCCGCTTGCCGCGTGCCGCGTCGCGCGTGACGACGGTCGCGACGAGCCCGTATTCGGTATCGTTGGCGGCCGCGATCGCGTCGTACTCGGTATCGAACGTGCGGACGCACAGCACCGGCCCGAAGATTTCGTCGCGCCATAGCGGGCTGTCGGCCGGCACGTCGGCGAACAGCGCGGGCCGGATGAAATAACCGGGGCCGGCGGGCACGTCGCCGCCCGTCACGAGCCGCGCGCCGTCGGCGCGGCCTTGTGCGATGTGGCGCTTCACGCGTTCGTATTGCGCGCGGTTCGTCAGCGGGCCCATCTGCACGCCGGGCGCGAACGGCGGGCCGACGACGGTCGCGTCGATCCGCCGCGCGAGGCGTGCGATCAGGTCCTCGGCGAGCGGCGCGGCGACGAGCACGCGCGAGGTCGCCGAACACATCTGCCCCGCGTTGAACAGGCCGCCGCCCGCGATCAGCTCGACCGCGTGGTCGGGATCGGCGTCGTCGAACACGACGATCGACGACTTGCCGCCGAGTTCGAGGCCGACGCCCTTGATCGTGTCCGCGGCCGTTTTCATGACCTGCGCGCCGACCGCCGTGCTGCCGGTAAACGACACCTTTGCGACGAGCGGATGCGCGCACAGCGGGGCACCGACGTCGGGGCCGGTACCCGTCACGACGTTCAGCACGCCTGGCGGCAGGCCCGCTGCGGCGGCGATCGCGACGAGTTCGAGTTCCGGCAGCGGCGTGATCTCGGACGGCTTCAGCACGACGGTACAGCCGGCCGCGAGCGCCGGCGCGAGCTTCCATGCGGTCGTCACCATCGGGAAATTCCACGGCACGATCAGCGCGGCGACGCCGGCCGGTTCGCGCCGGATCCATGCGCGGTGGTCGTCGCCGGGCAGCGCGACCTCGGTTTCGCCGTCGGTGTCGACGCGTTCCGCGAGGCTGGCGTAGTAGTCGAACGTGGCGATCACGTCGGCGACGTCGATCTCCGCTTCGGCGAACGGCTTGCCGTTATTGAACGACTGCAGCGTCGCGAGCCGTGTGCGGTGCGTGTCGACGCCGCGCGCGATCGCGCGGAGCAGGGCCGCGCGCGCGGCACCCGTCGTGCGTTTCCAGCCGGGAAACGCGCGGGCCGCGGCCTGGACGGCGCGCTCGACGTCCGCGCTGCCGCCGGCAGCCACATGCGCGAGGACCGCTTCAGTCGACGAATCGACGATCGGCAACGTGGCGCCGTCGGCGCCGGACCCCCACGCGCCGGCGATGAAAAGCCCGGTACGCAGCGGCGGATCAAAGTGGAAATCGGGGGCCTGACTCATCGCTGCACCTGCTCGAACCATGTCGCTTCGTCGATCTCGATCACGGTGGGGATCGCGCGCGCGACGGCGTCGCGCAACGTGGCAGCCAGTGCATCGGGCGTCGCGGCCGCGTGCGCCGCGCAGCCGAAGCCGCGCGCGAGCGCCAGGAAATCGGGCGTGTACGGATCGACGCCGATCGGCGTGATCTCGCGCGCGACCATGTATTTGCGGATCTCGCCGTAGCCGCGGTTGTTCCAGACGATCACGATCACCGGCACGTGGGCCTCGACCGCGCTCGCGAGCTCCGGCAACGTGAACTGCAGGCCGCCGTCGCCGATCAGGCAGACGACGGGGCGTGCGGGCGCGGCGAGTTTCGCGCCGATCGCGGCGGGCAGCCCGTAGCCGAGCGTGCCGTAGCCGGTAGACGAGTTGAACCAGCTGCGCGGTGCGTGCGCGTCGTGGGTGAAATTACCGACGTACACGGGGCTCGTCGAATCGCCGGCGACGATTACGCCAGGCAGCGCCGCGACGATCGTGTCGATCAGCCGCGCCTGCGCGCGCGCCGGGCCGTCGTGGCCCGACGCGATCGCGGCGCGCACGGCGGCCACGCGCGGCGCGCCCCAGCCGGCTTCGGGAGGCGTCGTCGGTTTTTCGTGCAGGCGGGTCGACAGCGCGCCGAGCGCCAGCCGCGAATCGCCGGCGATGGCGATCTCCGCGCGGGCATTGCGCATCAGCTGCTGCGCGTCGATGTCGATGCGAATCAGCCGGCCATCGATCGCGAAGCCGCCGTCGAACGTGACGTCGTAATCCGTTTCGCCGAGCTCGGTGCCGACGGCGAGCACCACGTCGGCGTCGCGGATCGTCGCGCGGGTGGCGGGCAGCGATTGCGTGGAGCCGATCAGCAACGGATGGCCGGCCGGCAGCAGACCCTTCGCGTTGATCGTCAGCGCGACCGGCGCGTGCAGGCGTTCGGCGAGCTCGCGCAATTCGGCCGCCGCATGCACGGCGCCGCCGCCCGCCAGGATCAGCGGCCGGCGCGCATGGGCGAGCAGGTCCGCGGCCGCCGCGAGCGCGCCGGCGTCCGGTGCGGGGCGGGCGGGCAGCGCGGGTGGCGCGGCGGGCAGCGCGGGTGCCGGCGTCACGATCACGTCGAGCGGAATCTCGATGTGCACGGGCCGCGGCCGTGCGCTTTCGAAGACCGCGAACGCGCGCGCGAGCACCTGCGGCAGGTCGGCCGCGTCGAGCAGCGTGTGCGAGAACGCGGTGAGTCCCGCGAAGACTTCACGCTGCGACGGCAGCTCGTGCAGGCGGCCGTCGCCGCTGCCGAGCTCGCGCCGTGCGTTGACGCTCGAGATCACCAGCATCGGGATCGAATCCGCGTAGGCCTGTGCCATCGCGGTCGCGATATTGGTCATGCCCGGCCCGGTGATGATGAAGCAGACGCCCGGCCGGCCCGTGACGCGCGCGTAGCCGTCGGCCATGAAGCCGGCCCCCTGTTCGTGGCGCGGCGTCACATGGCGGATCGACGACTCTGCGAGCCCGCGATACAGCTCGACGGTATGCACGCCGGGAATGCCGAACACGCATTCGACGCCATAACGTTCGAGCAGGTCGACGAGTGCTTCGCCGCAGGTGCGGGGACGGGCAAGGAACGGTGCCGGCGCGGCCGTGCGGGCCTCGGCGATGCAGGAGAGGGGGACTGGATGGTTCATGGATCGTGACGTGCCGATTGGGAGGGGGAGTGGCCCGTACCGCAAACGAGGGGGCATGCAGCGGATTGTCGGCGTCGATCCGGGGCGCCAACAATCGATTAGTTTTCATGCCGCGCATGAGCGCCTTGCATGGCGATGCGTGGTCGCGAGGATGTCGCGATACATCGGAGGAATGGAATGCGCGGGCCGGCAACGGCGCGGCGCGCAGCCGCAACGGAATTCGGCGTGCGCTAGCGTTCGCGTTTCGTCTTGCGTGCCGGCCGCGTGTCGTCGATCCTCTGCTTCATCGCATCAATAAACGCCCGCACCTTCGGCGAAGGCAGCCGCGTCGACGGATACACCGCATGAATCCCGGCCGGCGCCGAACGCCACGCGGGCAGCAGCCGCACGAGCCGGCCGGCCGTGAGGTCGTCGGCGGTCGAAAAATCCGTCAACAGCCCGAAGCCGCCGCCCGCGAGCACGATCGCCCGGCACGCGGTGGCGGTGTTCGACACGACGTGCGCGACACAGCGCACCGAAGCGGTGCCGCCGTTCGCGTCTTCGAGTTCGAGCGTATGCGGGCGCGGCAGCGTCGACAGCATCACGAACGGCAGCGCGGCGAGCGCATCGGTATCCTGCGGCCGGCCGTGGCGCGCGACGAACGCGGGGCTCGCGACCAGCCATTTCTCGTAGGTGCCGAGCTGCACCGCGCGATAGTTCGAATCGGCGAGGCGGCCGATGCGGATCGCGACGTCGAGGTTGTCCGCGACGAGATCGACGACGCGGTCGTTCGCGACGAGTTCGACGTCGAGGCCCGGATGCCGGTCGCGCAACGCGACGACGGCAGGCGCGACGACCAGCGCGCCGTAGTCGATCGGCACGCTCACGCGCAGCGTGCCGCGCAGCGGCCCCGCGTCGGACGACACCGCGTCGAGCGCGCTTTCCGCGGCGCGCACGATGTCGCGGCACGCGTCGTAGAACGCCCGCCCCGCGTCGGTCACGCTCAGCCGCCGCGTGGTGCGCACCAGCAGGTTCGCGCCGACCTCGGATTCGAGGCGCTGCATGTGCGTGCTGACCACCGTCTTCGCCAGGCCGAGCCGCTCGGCCGCGGCCGTCAGCGAGCCGGCGTCGACCACCGCGACGAAGACCGCCAGCCGGTTCAGGTTCACGTCGCGCAGATCGGCCATCGTCGATTGTCCTATGGGAGCGGATAATGTTTCCGCGATTATCCATCTTCTGGAGACGAACGGCGAGCGCTACGCTGCAGGTGTTCGTCGCCGATTCCCGGCGGCGCGAGATTCCGGAGTGTTTTCCATGTCTGCCGTCCGCAAGCCTGCTTCGCCGATTCGCGTCTACTCGTTCCTGCTCTCCGGGCATGCGCATCGCGTCCGGTTGTTCCTGTCGCTGCTCGGCCTGCCTTCGGAGACCGTCGACGTCGATCTCGCGGCCGGCGCACAGCGCGAACCGGCGTTCCTCGCGCTCAATCCGCTCGGGCAGGTGCCCGTGATCGACGACGGCGGCACGGTGATCGCCGATTCGAACGCGATCCTCGTGTACCTCGCGAAGCGCTACGGCGACGCCCACTGGCTGCCCGACGACCCGGCCAGCGCGGCCGTCGTGCAGCGCTGGCTCTCGTATGCGGCCGGGCCGGTCGCATCGGGGCCGGCTGCCGCGCGGCTCGTGACCGTGTTCGGCGCGAAGCTCGACCACGAAGCGGCCAAGCGTACGGCCGCGAAAGTGCTCGACGTGATCGATCGCGAGCTGGCCGGCAAGCCGTTCGCGGCCGGTGCGCAGCCGACGATTGCGGACGTCGCCGCCTACTCGTACATCGCGCACGCGCCGGAAGGCGGCGTGTCGCTCGAACCGTATCCGAACGTGCGTGCGTGGCTGGCACGCGTCGAGGCGCTGCCGGGCTTCGTTGCGATGCCGACGACGCGCGCCGGCCTGCTCGCCGCGTAACGCCCACCGACGCCGCGCCTGCCCACGGAGAACGCGATGAACACCCCGACCACCGTCGTACCGGGCTGGGAACTCGATACCGCGCCGTTTCACGCGGGAGAGCTCGCCGTGCAGCAGCGCGCGGGCGTGACGGCGGCCGCGGGTTCGGCCGGCCGGCGCGGGATCCGGCGTTTCATGCCGGACCAGCACCGGACGTTTTTCGCGCAACTGCCATTCTTCGTGCTTGGCGGCGTCGATGCGAACGGCCAGCCGTGGGCGACGCTGCGGGCGGGCGTGCCGGGGTTCGTGACGTCGCCGGATCCGCGTACGCTGCGCATCGCGGGGCGCGCGTTGCCGGGCGATCCGCTGGACGGCGCGTGGCAGCCGGGCGCGCCGCTCGGCGGGCTCGGGATCGAATTCGATACGCGGCGGCGCAATCGTGTCAACGGCGTCGTGCGCGCGTTCGACGGCGATGCGCTGACGATCGCGGTCGAGCAGAGCTTCGGCAACTGCGCGAAGTACATCCAGGGACGCAAGCCGACGTTCGTCGCCCGGGAAGCCGGCGCGTTCGCCGGGCCTGACGTATCGGACGCGTTGAACGACGCCGATCGAGCGCTGCTTGCGCAGGCCGATACGTTCTTCGTCGCGAGCGCGAACACGTCGACCGACGCGGGCGCTGCGCGTGGCGCGGACGTGTCGCATCGGGGCGGGATGCCGGGCTTCGTGCGCGTCGACGATGCGCACACGCTGACGACGCCGGATTTCAGCGGCAACCGCTTCTTCAACACGCTCGGCAACCTGCAGCACGATCCGCGTGCGGGGCTGCTGTTCGTCGATTTCGACAACGGCGACCTGCTGTATGTGGCCGCGCGCGCCGAGATCGTGTGGGACGGGCCGCTCGTCGCATCGTTCGACGGCGCGCAGCGGGTCGTGCGGTTCCATGTGCGGGAAGTGCGGCGCATGCGCGCGGTGCTGCCGTTCCAGTGGTCGGCGGTCGAACGCGCGCCGCAGTTCGCGGCGATGGCGGCGGGCGGGTTGGTGCAGACTTCAACCGCGTCGGTCACCGCACCCGCATCAGAATCACTGTCGGCATCGGCATCGGCATCGGCATCGGCATCGGCATCGGCATCGGCATCGGCATCGGCATCGGCATCGGCATCGGCATCGACATCGGCATCGGCACCCGCATCGGCACCCGCATGGCGGCCGCTGCGCATCGCGAAGATCGTCGACGAAGCGCGCGCGATTCGCTCGTTCCATTTCGAACCGGCGGACGGCGCTGCATTGCCCGCCTACGAAGCCGGGCAGCACCTGACGCTGCGCATCGCGCTGCCGGGAAGCGACGCGCCGTCGATCCGCAGCTACACGCTCTCCGATGCGCCGGGCGGCACGCATTACCGGATCACCGTGAAGCGCGAAGGGCGCGTGTCGGCGTGGCTGCACGATCACGCGCGGGCGGGCATGGCGCTCGACGCGCAGATGCCGCGCGGGCGCTTCACGTTCGATCTCGCGAGCCCGCGCCCGGCCGTGCTCGTGTCGGCCGGCATCGGCATCACGCCGATGACCGCGATGCTGCGCCGCGCGCTGGCGGACGATCGGCCATCGCGCCGCGTGGTGTTCGTGCATGGCGCGCGCGACGCGGCCGACCGGCCGTTCGCGGCGGAGCTGGCGCGCATCGCGGCCGCAGATGCACGGCTGTCGCTCCACTGGTTCGACAGCCATCCTCACGACGGGTCGGCGGCGCAGGCAGGCCGCATCGACATCGCGCAACTGAAGCGGCTCCTGACGTTCGACGATTACGACTTCTACCTGTGCGGGCCGTCGGCGTTCATGCGCGACCTGTACGACGGGCTGCGCGCGCTGAACGTGCCGGACGAACGCATCCGCTTCGAGGCGTTCGGGCCGTCGAGCGTGGCGCGCAGCGCGACCCGCACGACCGGGGCGCCGGCGGCGAGCGTGCCGGTGGTGTTCCGGCGCACCGGCCGCGATGCCGCGTGGACGCCCGCCGACGGCACGTTGCTGGAATTCGCGGAAGGGCAGCGCGTGGCCGTGCCGTCCGAATGCCGCTCCGGGTCGTGCGGCACGTGCGCGACGCGCGTGCTGTCAGGCGCGGTCGACTACGAGCAGGCGCCCGATGCGCCGGTCGAACCCGGCTGCGCGCTGCTGTGCGTCGCGCGGCCCGCGCAAGGGTCGGAGCCGCTCGTGCTCGACCGCTGACGCGCCCTGCGACATGCGGCCGCAGACGGCCTGCTGCGCGAAAAGCGCGCGCAACTGCTTCTTTTTTCGGATGCCGGTCGGATCGACGATAGCGTCAACCGATTCGATGAAAGGAGCACAACCATGAAACTGCTCGGCATGATCAAGCTGGTCCTGTGGAGTTTCTTCGGCGTACGCAACAGCAAGGCGTACGCGGCCGATCTCGCGAACGTCAACTACACGTTGCTGCCGTTCGTGGCGATCGTGCTCGCGCTGCTCGTCGGCGCGGTGATCTACGGCGTCGTGCACCTGGTCGTCGACCCGACCGCGACGATGCAGGGATTCTGACCGGCCGCCGAATCGCGAGCGGGCGAACGTTCCCGCTCCGGTTTCCGGCCGCGTGACCGGCGCGTGACGGTGCCGGTCATCGAGGTGGCCGCGCACGACGCCAGTCATGCGCACATCGGCACCGTCGCCGTGCCGCGCGAATCGCGCGGTTCCCGTTCCCGCCTTCCGTTCACCCGATTCGCCCGATTCGCCCGATTCCAGGGCAACTCGCCCCGCCCGGGGTAAAATGCGCGCCGCGCCGCGATGTCGTGCGCGACGGGCATGCCGCCGTTCCAGCGAACGGCGCGCGCCAGACCGTCGCGCCCGTACCGGGGCGTTCGAAGCGTCCCCCCGCATGACAAGACCGCGCGATGCAGCCGGCCGCCCGACACGCCCCGACGAACCGGTCGACGGCAGCGTCGGTTCCCGGTGCGTCACCTGAATCCGATGTCCCATCCTGCGTCTTCCCGACCGAGCGGCCCGCTTGCGTGCCGGATCGTCTGGTTCGCCCGGTTCGTCTGACGAATGTCGTGCCGGCGCGTGCGTCCGGCGGGGGCAGATCCGGTCGCGGGCACGCTTCGCAGCTTCGTAACGGGTTTCGACAGGGTCGAGTGGCGAGTTTTCCATCCAGAGCAATGACGGTGAATAGAACAACAGCGTCGCCCGCACGGCGGCGGCGCGCGAAGGTCGGGCTTGGTGTCGGCTTCGGCATCACGCTTTTCGCGGCCCAGGCCGCCGCGGCGCAGGGCGACACGCCGGCGCCGGACGCCGGCGCGGCCGCCAGCGCGACGCTGCCGACGATCACGGTGAGCGGCGAGCGCGGCAACGCGCTGCGCGCACGCACGGCATCCGTCGCGGGGCTCGACGACGCACCGCTGCGCGATACGCCGGCGTCGGTGAGCGTCGTCACGCGCGCGCAGCTCGACGACCAGCAGGCGAAGCGGCTGAGCGACGTCGTGCGCAACGACGCGTCGGTCGTCAACGACTATGCGCCGGTCGGTTATTTCGAAGGCTTTGCGATCCGCGGCTTTCCGGTCGATCTTGCGAGCGCGATCCGGATCGACGGGCTGACGGTGTCCGGCGAGCAGAACGTGCCGCTCGAGAACAAGGAACGCGTCGAGATCCTGAAGGGCCTTGCCGGCATCGACAGCGGTGTCGTCGCGCCCGGCGGGGTGATCAACTTCGTGACGAAGCGCTCGGCGAACGTCGCGAGCGTGACGGGTGGGGTCGACAGCCGCGGCTCGACGTCGGCGGCCGTCGATCTCGGCCGCCGCTTCGGCCCTGACAATCAGTTCGGCTTCCGGATCAATGCCGCGAAGGAGAACATGCACTCCTACATCGACGGCACGAACGGACGGCGCACGTTCGGCTCGATTGCCGCCGACTGGGACATCAGCCCGCGCGCGAGCCTGCAGCTCAACGCCGAATTCCAGCAGTGGATTCAGCGTTCCGCCCCCGGCTACCAGCTGCTCGGCGGCACCGTCGTTCCGTCGGTCAAGACGACGTCGAAGGCGCTCGGCACGCAGCCGTGGGCGAAGCCGGTGACGACCGACGCGCTGAACCTGAACGCGCGCTTCGACTACCAGTTCAACGACGACTGGAAGGCCTACATCGCCGCCGGCCGCAGCCGCACGATGATCGACGACAACAGCGCGTTCGCGTACGGTTGCTATTACGCGGCGAGCTGCACGGCCGGCGCGACGTCACCGTTCTTCTTCGGCGCGAACGGCGACTACGACGTGTACGACTTCCGCAGCCCCGGCGAATACCGGCGCAACGACGACCTGCGGGCGGTCACGACCGGCAAGTTCGCGACGGGGCCGCTGCGGCACGAGCTGACGCTCGGCGTGAGCGTGCAGCGCCGTGTCGTGCACATGGCGACCGCCGTGTACGACTATGTCGGCAGCGAGAACATCTACGGACCCGACGTCACGTTTGCACCGTCGCCGAATACGCCCGGGCCGTCGTATCCGCAGCTCGATTCGTGGCAATACGGCGTGTTCGGGCTCGACCGCATCAGCATCGGCGAACACTGGCAGGTGCTCGCGGGCGGCAAGGAAGTGCTGCTGCGCCAGCGCAGCTGGAGCAGCCTCGACGGCGACGCGACGCACACCGACCGCTCGGTGTTCCTGCCGCAGGTCGCGCTCGTCTACAAGCCGGTGAACGTGCTGTCGCTGTACGCGTCGTACAGCAAGGCGCTGTCGCTCGGCGACCAGGCGCCCGTGCGTGCGACCAACGCGTATGCGTTCCTGCCGCCGGTCGAATCGCACCAGATCGAGGTCGGTGCGAAATACGACTGGCTCGACCGGCTGAGCCTCACGGCCGCCGTGTTCTCGATCAGCAAGCCGTTCCAGTTCGCCGATCCGGACGCATCGGGCACGACCTACACGTTCGTGCAGCGCGGCACACAGCGGCACCAGGGGATCGAGCTCGGCGCGGCCGGGCGCGTGACCGAGCGTCTGGGGCTGACGGCCAGCGTCGCGGCGATTCGCGCGCGGGCGTACGATTCGGGTTCGCCGGCCTACGAAGGCCACCAGATCATCAACGTGCCCGCGCTGCGCGCGTCGCTGTATGCGGACTACGCGGTGCCGGGCGTCGCGGGGCTGAACGTGCTGGGCGGCGTCGAGTACAGCGCGGCCCGCAACGCGAACGAGGAGGGCACCGCGCAGGTGCCGGCGTGGTTCGTGTTCAATCTCGGCGCGCGTTATACGACGAAGATCGGCGGCCATCGCACGGTGTTGCGCGTGTCGGTGGACAACCTGTTCAACAAGTTCTACTGGCGCGATGCGGGCGAGCAGCAGGGCGACGCGTACCTGTTCCCGGGTGCGCCGCGCACCGCTCGCGTGTCGTTGACCTATGATTTCTGACCGTCCGAAACCGGCCGCGTGACGCGCGGCCCCGGCAGCTAACCTGGAGAGCACAGACGATGTCCCCACTCGAAATCGCCGGCGTGATCGTCAGCGCGCTCGCGATCTGGCTGACCGCGAAGCGGCGCATGCTGTGCTGGCCGGTCGGGCTCGTGTCGGTCGCGTTGTACGGCTGGATCTTCTTCGACGCGAAGCTGTATTCGGACATGCTGCTGCAAGGCGCGTTCGCGGTGCTGCAGGTGTACGGCTGGCAACGCTGGCTCGCGCAGCGCGCGAGCGAGGCCGACGGCAATGCGGCGCCGGCAGGCGATGTCGCGCCCGTCACGGGCGTGCGGCCGATGCAGATGCTGCCCGACCTGATCGCGGCCGTCGTCGGCAGCGCGCTGCTCGGCGGCATGATGGCGCGCTGGACCGATGCGGCGCTGCCGTTCGTCGATGCCTCGCTGACCGCGTTCAGCCTCGTCGCGCAATACTGGACCGCGCGGCGCTACATTGCATCGTGGGGGCTGTGGATCGTCGTGAACGTCGTGTACGTCGGGATGTTCGTGTTCAAGGAACTGTATCTGACGGCCGGCCTCTACGCGCTGTTCATCGGGCTGGCCGTCGTCGGCTGGCGCGACTGGAGCCGCACGGCCGCGGCGCTGCGCGCGGCGGCCGGCGGTGCGCTGGCAACGGGCGGCGGCGCGCGCTGATTCACGCGCCGATTCAACTACGGAGCAACGTCGTTCATGTCATTCCCACTCGAGCCGGACGGCGCCCTGCCGCGTGACGTCGCACCGCCGCAATTCGGTGTCGACGGCGAGCAGGCCGAACGCGACTGGCCGCTGATGACGCACGACGAGGTGGCGGCGGTGCTCGCGCGCATCGACGGCGCCGGCGAGCCCGAGCGGCTCACGTGGCACAGCCCGCGACAGTTCGCGGCGGCCGTGCTCGTGCGGATGGCGGACGGGCGCGGGCTGTTCGTCAAGCGTCATCACGCGAGCCTGCGCGATGTCGCGGGGCTCGAGGAAGAGCATCGCTTCATCGCGCACCTGCGCGAACGCGGCATGCCGGTGGTCGACGTGCTCGCGGATCGCAACGGTGCGACCGCATTCGCGTCCGGCGACTGGACCTACGAAGTGCATGTGCTCGCGCCCGGCGTCGACCCGTATCGCGGCGTGATGTCGTGGCAGCCGTTCACGCATGCGTCGCACGCTTACGCGGCCGGTCGCGCGCTGGCCGAGCTGCATCGCGCGTCGGCCGGCTACGATGCGCCGGCACGGCCCGTGCGCACGCTGCTGTCGAGCTTCCGCGTGCTGTCGTCCGACGATCTGGCGGGCGCGCTCGAACGCTGGGTCGAGGTGCAGCCGCTGCTCGTGCGCGCACTCGGCGCGCGCGACTGGCGCGGCGACGTGGCCGACGCGATCGGCCCGTATCACGCGCGCCTCGTGCCGCTGCTGCCGGCGCTGCCGCCGCTATGGACGCACGGCGACTGGCACGCGTCGAACCTGCTGTGGACCGAGGCGGGGCCCGGCGCGCAGGTGCGGACGGTGCTCGATTTCGGCTTGTCGGATCGCACGTGCGCCGTCATGGACCTCGCGCTCGCGATCGAGCGCAATACGGTCGACTGGATGGCGCCGGCCGAGGCGCGCCGCGTCGAGTACGCACAGATCGACGCGCTGCTCGACGGGTATGAGTCACTCGAACCGCTGGGCGACGAAGCCTATGCGGCGCTGGTCGCGATGCTGCCGATCGTGCATACGGAGTTCGCGCTGTCGGAAGTGGCTTATTTCGGGTGCATCATCGATGCGCCGGCCATTGTCGATATCGCATACGACGGGTATCTGATCGGGCACGCGCGGTGGTTCGGTGAGCGCGACGGGCGGCAGTTGCTCGACTGGTTGCAGCGTCGCCGGATGATGAGAAGCGGGAAAACGTGAGCGACGTGTTTGGCACTGGGAAGTGTGTGGTGGGTGCTGCCGCATCGGGCCGGCGGCATCGCGCCTGAACTTGCCCCTGAAGTGGCCGCCCACAAGCCTGAGATCGCCCCTGGTTTCCGCGCCGTGGCAAACGGTCGCGGCAACTTGAGGGCCGATTGCGGCGGCGCGCTACGCACTCTCGGATGGCGGACCTTGTCCTCGCGCCACGCGGTCCCTTACAGCTTCAATACGAAATCCGCCGCCCAGCGAATCCGGATCAATAAAGATGAGCGCTACAAACGTGCGTCCGGCGTCTGAATTCGCGAATCCCTGCGTTCAGTCGTTTTAGACGAGCGGGCGACGTGTGGGCATTGCGGACAAAAAGTTCGAAGAGTGCGGGCATCCGGCCCGACAGCGCACCGCCCGATACGCGGAAATCATACTCAAAGCTTTGCATCCGATAATTCTTCATGAAATTCGTTCGGATACCAGATAATCGTTGCCGAATTTTCGTACACGGACGATTGATCCCCCTGTTGGGTTGGCTTTAAGTTGGCGTGGAGCACATTTCACCTACTTAACCGGAAAGGGATGAAGGATGCCGAACGAACAAGAAGCAAAAGCGCTTACCCATCTTTTCGCGACCATCGGCTCGCGTACCAAGCGCGGCGGTTGGGTTGCCGAAGTCGCTGGCAAGACGAGCTATCGCGGGCTGATGCTGGCCCGCGTCGGTGACGTCGTTCAATACGATGACGGCACCGAGGCCGTAGTCGTCGACGGGGCGGGATTTTCCGCCACGTCCGACGGCAAGCCAATGGCGCTAGTCGGCTCGCGACTAAGCAACGGCGACGTCATCACTCAAACGTTGCAAGACGGAGCCGGTATCCGGGTGACTGATGACAAGCCGATTCCCGGCTTGTTCGATCCTGCTTACGTACCGCCGCCCGCGCGCCCACGCTACCGGCTGGCCGTGAAAGGGGCGACGACCGCGAGGGGCGGCGTGCTGCGTGAAGCAACCGGCACATGGGACGTTGGCGAATCGCTCGGCAAGTCCGCTGTCGTGGGAAACATTGTCCACTATGTGGACGGTTCAACCGCTCGAATAATCAGTGGCCTTGGCATCGCGAATTACCCCGACTTCACGCCGCTCGCCTTCGTTGGTAGCGAACTCTCAAACGGCGATCTCGTCACGGACTCCCCGGAATGTGAAGGAAGGGGCTTCGCCGATACCTTCACGGTGGTGAAATTGGCGATCGTAGCTGATCAAGAGGCAGCGAAATGATCCGGTCCTTCCTCGCCCAGGGCGACCGCGCCGGAAGCGCGATCATCACCGAAGGTCTCGACTCCGTGACCTGTTCTAATCCGCCGCCGGCAGTACAAATCGCCACGCTCGGCATGAAAACCTACTGCACGGCCTGCAAGCAAGAAGGATTCGTTGCGCCGGAGGGGCCGCGCTGGCCCGGCACGGGCCCGAACGGCAAGCAATGGGCATTGAGCGGTGATATCAACGTGTGCGGCTGCAGTCCGCCGCCGGTGTTCTACGCGGAGCGCAACATGAGGATGATTTTCACGGCAGAGGAAGTGGTGGCGCTGACGGGGCAGAGCACTCCTCGTTCGTCGTTGGCGATTCACGCTAAACACGACGAACAATTTGTTTTGCACGATGCCGATACCGGCCGACCCTTGGCACGCGTGCAATACCGTATCCATACCGCGTCCGGAAAAGTGTTCAGCGGTGTTACGGATGCTATCGGCCATACCCAACGAATTGTTACGACGAGCCGAGAAGCGTTGGAGGTCGAAATTTATGTGGAAGACTAAAGAATATGGTAACGGGCAATGAAAATACGCAAGGAAACGGTGACTGGATTCAGGTCGGGAAAGGTGAATCGAATACGGTCCGCGGTTCGAAAGTCATAATTCCGTTGTCACTGAACGGTCCGCCTATCTGTCCTAACATGACTGACGCAGAATTCAGGAAGCTTGTTCTAGGGTTGAGAGATGAGGCTGTTGTTATTACCAAGCGGAGAATAGCCGGACTGGCGCGTTGGACGCCCGATACACAGGCTCGCGTTGTCGAGTGGTTCGGTTCGTCTGACAGCACGGTCAGAACCCGGTTGACTGCGGGTCTCGGGGCTCTCGTGACAGTCATGTCGAACCTGACCGCCAAGAACTTTGTACGTCCCGGCTCTGACGCGGACTTGGCTACTGGCTGCTTGCCCAATATGAAGAGGCTTGACGGAGAAGTGGCGCATGTTTGTCGTCCGGATACTGCGACGCATACGATTGCGATCAATATCAATTTCTGCTCGCTACCTGACCGATCCGCGAGCAACTTATCATCGAAGCAACTTACGATAGTTCACGAGTGTTCGCATTTCATAGATACATTTGGTTCCGAGGACTACCCGGGCGCGTATGGCCGTTGGGCCTGCGAACGATTGGCGAAAGAACATCCAGAACAGGCTATTAGAAATGCAGACAGCATCGCGTGGTTCGTTTTGGCGCGTTAACCGAGCAAAAGGAATGAAACGATCGATATCGCTTCTCTTGGCGTTTGCGCTCTGCTCGTCGCAGGCCTATGCATGTAAGGTTCTGGAACAAGACAATATGCAGTTGGCGTTGAATTCTATCGAGGTTGGCAACAGCGATCGGTTGAGTCTTGTTAGACACTTCCTGACTGCGAGAGAGTGGACACGTGAAGGGGCATCAGCAACTGTAGATGCAGCCGCGTTTGCGTGGGAACGCAATCCGAAAGCGTTGGCAAAATTGCGTGGTGAGGCGATGAAATCTTTCCTTGTTCAACTGGGAATGAATCCCCAAGACGTGTGGATTCACGAGCGGATCATTCAGGGCAAGAACGGCAAACGCGACCCCTACGACGCGCATCAGGTCGGCGTTGAGTTTGTTCCGAAATGCCCATCGGAAGGTTGTCAGAATCTATGCAATACCGCGGGTTTGCGAGGTGTTAGTAGCTATGCAGTTACGGCGGCTACGCCGGGTCCCACACATGACGTTGATCGTTTTACGTGTGCTGACGAGCGTCAGCCTGCAACGGCTCGTATCGTCACGACGGAGAGATGGACGGCGCGTACCGAAGACAAGGCGTTGCTTCTTGGGTCTCGTTCGAAGCCGCTTGCGCACGTTTGCTACCGAATCACCACGAGCGCGGACCGCTATGTCGGAATGACGGACGAGCGAGGACAAACTGAGCGAACGCAATTGCTGGGACCGGAATATACGAGGATTGAGGTAAAGGTCGACGCGTCCAAGAATTGATCGGATAAGGCCGATATGTCCGTCGGGAGGTGGTCACTTCCGTGGACAGTGAGGTGCCGCCGTGAGGTTTGCGACGCAGTGGGTTCCGCGTCTTGTTCGTCGGCGTTTCTGGAGATCTGCTGTATTTGATTCGTGAGACGTGATCCGCTCACATATCCGCGAGTGGATCACGTTGTTCTAGCAAGTCGGTAAGGCGATACGCCGCTTCATCCAATCGCCGTGCGTGGTGGCGGTCCCACCGCCGCGGCCGGCAAGCGTCGCACGCTCGCGCGCGGCCGCCCCCAAGATGACGGAAATGTCATCTTCGTCTCATGTTCGCACTGCGGCCGAACCGTAGCATCGGTCGCGAACCGTTACCGCAGAACCGAACATGCTCAAGCTCAACCTCGCCGCGACCGTCGTCTTCGCGATGGCCGCGACGGCTCATGCGCAGCCGTCGCTGTCCCCGGCTCCGGCTATCTCCGGCGGCGCCCCGCCGATCGGCGCACCGCCACCCGACGCACGCCCTTCCACCTCGTTGACGCTTGCCGATGCGCTCGCGGCCGCGGCCCGGAACAATCCGGCGCTGCGCGGCGCACGCGCGGACGTCGATGCGTCGGCCGGCGCGCTGATGCAGGCCGGTGCGCGCCCCAATCCGGAAGTGTCGTTCCTGCAGGAAGGCTTCCGTCGCGCCGAACGCACGTCGACCGCGCTGATCAACCAGACGATCGAACTCGGCGGCAAACGCGGCGCGCGGCTCGACGTCGCGTCGTACGGCAGGGAAGCGGCCAATGCGTCTCTCGACGAACAGGGCGCCGTCGTGCGCGCCGACGTGATCGCCGCGTTTTACGGGCTGCTCGCCGCGCAGCGCCAGCTTCAGGTCACCGAGGAATCGGCCGCGATCGCCGCGCGCTCCGCGGATCTCGCGAGCCGCCGTGCACAGGCCGGCAAGGTGTCGCCAGTCGAAGCGACCAAGGCGCACGTGGCGGCGGCCGGCGTGCAGATCGAAGTCGTGACGGCGCGCGGCCGCGTCGAGGTCGCGCGCGAGAAGCTGAACGCGGTGATGGGCGAGGCGCGCGACGGCCGGCTGGCGGTGCTCGGCGATCTCGAAGCCGTGCCGCCGGTCGAGTCGCTGCCCGCGCTCACCGCGCAACTCGACGACGCGCCGCTCGCGCGGATCGCGCGCGCCGAGATGCTGCGCTCGAACGCGGCCGTATCGCTCGAACGCGCGCGGCGCATTCCGGACGTGACGATCAGCGCGGGCGTGAAGCGCGTGACCACGGGCGGCGTGCCCGACAACCAGGCCGTGGTCGGCGTGTCGATCCCGATTCCGCTGTTCAACACGAACAAGGGCGCGCTGCTCGAGGCGACGCACAAGGCCGCTCGGGCGAACGCCGATCTCGATCGCGAACGCACGCGCCTGCGGCTGGAACTCACGCAGGCCTACGCGAATTTCGAAGCCGCCGCGCAGGAAGCGCAGCGGCTGAAGGACGACATCCTGCCGGCCGCGCGCGTCGCGCTCGACGCGATGTCGCGCGGCTACGAACTCGGGAAGTTCAGCTTCCTCGACGTGCTCGACGCGCAGCGCACGCTGTTCCAGGGCCAGTCGCAATACGTGCGCGCGCTCGCCGACGCCCATACCGCGCGTGCCGACATCGGCCGGCTCGTCGGTACGCCGCTTGCACCGTTCGCACCTGTCACGCAATAGCGCCACAGACGCCTCCATTACCTGAAGGATCATCATGTCACGCAGCAGAATCCTGATCATCGCGGCGGTCGTGCTCGGCAGCGCCGGGATCGTCCTCGGCGCACTCGGCGTCACGCGCAATGGCGGCGGCGCCACCTCCGCGTCGGCGGCGCCCGAAGCCGCTTCATCCGCCGAAGCCGCCGGCGAGCGCGGCGGTGTCGTGCTCAGGCGCGGCAAGCTGTCCGTCGAAATCGTGATGACGGAGAAGCCCGGCGACGCGCGCCTCGTCGTCTATCCGTTCGTCGACGGCAAGCCGGCCGGCAACGGCGTCACCGTGTCCGGCACGCTGGTCCGCTACGACCGCACGCACGAGCCGCTGCGTTTCGACGCGGCCGGCCGGAAGTTCGTGTCCGCGCAGTCGATCGCCAAGCCGCACGTGTTCGATGCGACGATCGACGTGAAGGCGGGCAATGACGCCGCCTCGTTCCCGTTCGCACGCGCCGACGGCGCGATCGTGTTGACCGACGCGCAGCTGGCGACCTCGAGGATCGCACTCGCGAAGGCCGGCCCCGCGCAGATCGCGACACCGTTCCAGCTCCCTGGTGAGATCAAGTTCAACGAGGATCGCACCGCGCACGTGGTGCCGCGCGTGGCCGGCATCGTCGAGCAGGTGTCGGTGTCGCTCGGGCAGAACGTCGCGAAGGGGCAGGTGCTGGCCGTGATCGCGAGCACCGATCTCGCCGACCGGCGCAGCGAGCTGCTGACGGCCGAACGCCGGTTGTCGGGCGCACGCGCGACCTACGAGCGCGAACGCACGCTGTGGCAGGAGCGCATTTCGGCCGAGCAGGACTACCAGCAGGCGCAGGTGCAGTTGCGCGAAGCCGAGATCGCCGTGCAGAACGCACGGCAGAAGCTCGCCGCGCTGAATGCGCCCGCCGGTGCGGGCGCGCTGAACCGCTACGAACTGCGTGCGCCGTTCGCGGGCACGATCGTCGAGAAGCATGCGACGCCCGGCGAAGCGATCGCCGCCGATGCCAGCATGTTCGTGATCTCCGACCTGTCGACGGTATGGGCCGAGATGGCCGTGCCGGCGCAGCGGCTCAACGACGTGCGGGTGGGACGCGACGCGACGGTCGTCGCGACCGCGTTCGAATCGCGTTCGAGCGGCCCGATCGCGTACGTGGGTTCGCTGCTCGGCGAACAGACGCGCACCGCACCCGCGCGCGTCGTGCTGCCGAACCCGGACGGCGTGTGGCGGCCCGGGATGTTCGTGAACGTGTCGGTCGACGCGGGCAGGCAGGGCGTGCCGCTCGCGGTCGCAAGCGACGCGCTGCAGGACGTCGACGGCGCACCGTCCGTCTTCGTGCGTTCACCGAAGGGCTTCGTCGCGCAGGCCGTCGAGACGGGGCGGCGCGACGAACGTGCGACCGAAGTGCTGAAGGGGCTGAAGCCGGGCCAGGAATACGCGGCGTCGAACAGCTTCGTGCTGAAGGCCGAACTCGGCAAGGGGAGCGCGGAACATGAATGAGCGTCAAGTGTGCGCCGTTGTGCGAATCACGGCCCGGTCTGCGACCCGGTTCGCGGCCAGATTCCCGGCCCGCCGGGTGGCCGGCCGGGCAGCCCGTCCATCGAGGGTGACCGTGCCCCGCTTCAAGGACCCCCGCCATGTTTGAACGCCTGATCCGCTTTGCGATTGCGCACCGCTGGCTCGTGATGCTGGCGATCGCGGCCGTGGCCGCACTGGGCGTGTTCAGCTACCAGAAGCTGCCGATCGACGCGGTGCCCGACATCACCAACGTGCAGGTCCAGATCAACACGGCCGCGCCCGGCTATTCGCCGCTCGAGGCCGAGCAGCGCATCACCTATCCGGTCGAGACCGTGATGGCCGGGCTGCCGGGCCTCGAGCAGACGCGCTCGATCTCGCGCTACGGGCTGTCGCAGGTCACCGTGATCTTCAAGGACGGCACCGACATCTACTTCGCGCGGCAGCTCGTCAACGAGCGCATCCAGGAAGCGAAGGACAAGCTGCCGCCCGGCATCGCGCCCGCGATGGGGCCGACGTCGACGGGCCTCGGCGAGATCTACCTGTGGACCGTCGAGGCCGATGCCGCCGCGCGCAAGCCCGACGGCACGCGTTATACGGCGGCCGACCTGCGCGAACTGCAGGACTGGGTCGTGCGGCCGCAGCTCCGGAACGTGCGCGGCGTGACCGAGGTCAACTCGATCGGCGGCTACGTGAAGGAGTACCGTGTCGCGCCGAACCCGGCGAAGCTGATGTCTTACGGGCTGACGCTCGCCGACGTCGTGCGCGCGCTCGAACGCAACAACGACAACGTCGGCGCCGGCTACATCGAGAAGCGCGGCGAGCAGTATCTCGTGCGCGTGCCGGGCCAGGCGCGCACGGTCGACGACATCGCGAACATCGTGCTGACCAACGTCGGCGGCGTGCCGGTGCGGATGAAGGACGTCGGCGTGGTCGACATCGGCCGCGAACTGCGCACCGGCGCCGCGACGTCGAACGGCGAGGAAGTCGTGCTCGGCACGGTCTTCATGCTGATGGGCGAGAACAGCCGCACGGTCGCGAAGGCCGTCGCCGCGAAGATGGCGGACGTGAACCGCACGCTGCCGTCCGGCGTGAAGGCGATTCCCGTGTACGACCGCACGGTGCTCGTCGAGAAGGCCGTCGCGACGGTGAAGAAGAACCTGCTCGAAGGCGCGATCCTCGTGATCGCCGTGCTGTTCCTGTTCCTCGGCAACATGCGCGCGGCGCTGATCACCGCGCTCGTGATCCCGCTGTCGATGCTGATGACCTTCACCGGAATGGTCAACGCGAAGGTGAGCGCGAACCTGATGAGCCTCGGCGCGCTCGACTTCGGGATCATCGTCGACGGCGCGGTGGTGATCGTCGAGAACTGCGTGCGGCGGCTCGCGCATGCGCAGGCTACCGCCGGCCGGCCGCTCACGCGCGACGAGCGCTTCGCGGAAGTGTTCGGCGCGTCGCAGGAAGCGCGGCGCGCGCTGATCTTCGGGCAACTGATCATCATGGTCGTGTACCTGCCGATCTTTGCGCTGACGGGTGTCGAAGGCAAGATGTTCCATCCGATGGCCATCACCGTCGTGATGGCGCTCGCAGCCGCGATGGTGCTGACCGTCACGTTCATTCCGGCGGCCGTCGCGCTGTTCATCGGCGAGCGCGTCGAGGAGAAGGAGAACCGGCTGATGGGCTGGGCGCGGCGCGCATACGAGCCGGTCCTCGCGGCATTCATGACGCGACCGGTGCGCGTGATGCTCGGCGCGGGCGCGATCGTGCTCGTCACGCTCGGGCTTGCCACGAGGCTCGGCAGCGAGTTCATCCCGAGCCTGAACGAAGGCGACCTGGCGGTCGCCGCGCTGCGGATTCCCGGCACGAGCCTGTCGCAGTCGGTCGAGATGCAGAAGTCGATCGAGAAGACACTGAAGGCGCGCTTCCCCGAGATCGAGCGCGTGTTCGCGCGCACCGGCACGGCCGAGATCGCGGCCGACCCGATGCCGCCGAACCTGTCGGACGGCTACATCATGCTGAAGCCCGCCGACCGGTGGCCCGACCCGAAGAAGCCGCGCGACCGGCTCGTGCGGGAGATCGAGGAAGCGCTCGCCGAGCTGCCGGGCAACGCGTACGAGTTCTCGCAGCCGATCCAGCTGCGCTTCAACGAACTGATCTCGGGCGTGCGCAGCGACGTCGCCGTGAAGATCTTCGGCGACGACATGGCCGTGCTGAACCAGACCGGCGAGCAGATCGCGGCGGCATTGCAGAAGGTGCCGGGCGCGTCCGAGGTGAAGGTCGAGCAGACCACGGGGCTGCCCGTGCTGACCGTCAATCTCGACCGCGACAAGCTCGCGCGCTACGGCGTGAGCGTGGCCGACCTGCAGGATACGGTGGCCGCGGCCGTCGGCGGGCAGAAGGCCGGCACGCTGTTCCAGGGCGACCGCCGTTTCGACATCGTCGTGCGGCTGCCCGACGAGCTGCGCTCGGACATCGAGGCGATCAAGCGGCTGCCGATCGCCTTGCCCGCGCCGGCGGCCGGCGCCAGCGCGCCGCTTGCGGCGGCGCCGTACGTGCCGCTCGCGGAGCTCGCGACGATCGACGTCGCACCGGGCCCGAACCAGATCAGCCGCGAGGACGGCAAGCGGCGGGTGGTCGTCAGCGCGAACGTGCGCGGGCGCGACGTCGGCTCGTTCGTCGCCGACGCGCGCGAGCAGCTTCAGCAGGACGTGCGCGTGCCGGCCGGCTACTGGGTGTCGTGGGGCGGGCAGTTCGAGCAGCTGCAGAGTGCGAGCGAGCGCCTGAAGCTCGTCGTGCCGCTCGCGCTGTTCATGGTGTTCGTGCTGCTGTTCGTGATGTTCAACAACGTGAAGGACGGGCTGCTCGTGTTCACCGGCATTCCGTTCGCGTTGAGCGGCGGCGTCGTGTCGCTGTGGCTGCGCGGGATTCCGCTGTCGATCACGGCGGCGGTCGGCTTCATCGCGCTGTCGGGCGTGGCCGTGCTCAACGGGCTCGTGATGATCTCGTTCATCCGCAACCTGCGCGACGAAGGGACGCCGCTCGAGGCCGCCGTGCGCGAAGGCGCGCTCACGCGGCTGCGGCCGGTGCTGATGACGGCGCTCGTCGCGTCGCTCGGTTTCCTGCCGATGGCGTTCGCCACCGGCACCGGCGCCGAGGTGCAGCGCCCGCTCGCGACGGTCGTGATCGGCGGTATCCTGTCGTCCACGGCGCTGACGCTGCTGGTGCTGCCCGTGCTGTACCGCGTCAGCCATGCGGTGTCGTGGCGTGCCGCGCTGGCGGGCGGCTTCGGCGGCGGCTTCGTGTCGGGCGTGCTGCGCCGGCTGGGTTTCTTCAAGGGTAATGCGTGATGCGAATTCTGATTGTCGAAGATGAACCGAAGACGGGCGCATATCTGCGCAAGGGCCTGACCGAGGCAGGTTATGTCGTCGACTGGGTCGAGGACGGCATCACGGGCCAGCACCAGGCCGAGACCGAGGAATACGACCTGCTCGTGCTCGACGTGATGCTGCCCGGGCAGGACGGCTGGACGCTGCTGCAGAACCTGCGGCGCAGCAAGTCGACGCCGGTGCTGTTCCTGACCGCGCGCGACGATGTCGGCGACCGCGTGAAGGGGCTCGAGCTCGGCGCCGACGATTATCTCGCGAAGCCGTTCGACTTCGTCGAGCTGACCGCGCGCATCAAGTCGATCCTGCGGCGCGGCCAGCCGCGCGATTCGAACACGCTGCGCGTGGCCGACCTCGAACTCGACCTGACGCGCCGCAAGGCCACGCGGCAGGGCGACACGATCCTGCTGACCGCGAAGGAATTCGCGCTGCTGTGGCTGCTGATGCGCCGCGAAGGCGAAATCCTGCCGCGCGCGACGATCGCGTCGCAGGTGTGGGACATGAATTTCAACAGCGACACGAACGTCGTCGATTCGGCGATCCGGCGCCTGCGCTCGAAGATCGACGATGCGTACGACCCGAAGCTGATCCACACCGTGCGCGGGATGGGCTACGTGCTCGAAGCGCGCGGCGGCGCGGCCGCATGATCGCGCGACTGCTGCCGCGCACGCTGCGCGGACGCCTGACCGCGCTGATCATCCTGTCGACGTCGGTGATCCTCGCGTCGAGCGGTGTCGCGCTTTACGAGGCGCTCGGCAATCGCGTCGAAACGACGGCCGCCGAGCAGATGGCCGGGATTTCCGCCGCGCTGGGCGCGCATCTGGCTGAAGCGCGCTCGACGGCGGACGTCACGCGCAACGTCGATATCTGGATCGACCAGTTGCACGGCCATCCGAACATGGATCTCGCGATCTACGACGCGGCGGGCACGCGCCTCGTCGGCACGCCCGGATTCCGCCTGGTTGCACCGCTGCTGACGCTCGACGCGGGGCGCGTGCCGGTCGGCGTCGCGCCGCCCGGCGCGCGGCAGCAGTATCTCGTGACGACCGTGCCGCTCGCCGGCGCGGGCGCACCGGTGGTACGCGTGGCGGTGCAGTACGACCGCAGCGCCGACGTGCTGCTGCTGCGCACGCACGCTTATACGATCGTCGTGATCGAGGTGTTCGGCGTGGTGCTCGCGGCCGTGATCGCGTACGGCATCGCGGCGCTGGGCTTGAGCCCGCTGAGGCGGTTCGCGGCGCGCGCCGAGCAGATGTCGACGAGCCGGCTCGCCCATCCGCTGCCGGAACTCGATACCGCGGGCGAGCTGAAGGAACTCGAGCACGCGTTCAACGGGATGCTCGGGCGGCTGAACGAATCGTTCACGCGGCTGAGCCAGTTCTCGTCGAATCTCGCGCACGACATGCGCACGCCGCTCACGAACCTGCAGGCGGCCGCACAGGTCGTGCTGTCGCAGCCGCGCAGCGCGGATGAATACCGGAACGTGATCGAGTCGAGCATCGACGAATACCAGCGGCTGTCGCGGATGATCGAGGACATGCTGTTTCTCGCGCGCTCGGAACAGGCCGGCACGTCGATCGACGTGCGGCGATTGAATGCGGCGGAGGAGGCCGGGCGCGTGGCCGGCTACTACGAGGCGCTCGCGGAGGATGCGGGCGTGCAGGTGAAGGTCGACGGTCACGCGTGGGTCGATGCGGACCTGACGCTGTACCAGCGCGCGCTGAGCAACCTGCTGTCCAATGCGCTGAGGTACGCGCCGCGCGGCAGCGTCGTGACGATCGACTGCGTGGAGCAGGGCGGTGCGACGACGATTGCCGTGTCGGACACGGGGCCCGGCATTGCCGCCGAGCATGTCGGGCGGATTTTCGAGCGCTTCTATCGCGTCGATCCGTCGCGGCACAATTCGGCGTCGGGTACCGGGCTGGGCCTCGCGATCGTCCGGTCGATCATGGACAATCACGGCGGCGAATGCGGCGTCGACAGCGACCCGGGCCGGCGCACGACGTTCTGGCTGCGCTTTCCGCACCAGCCGGCCGAGCCGAAGCGGCTGGCGGCTGCCGGCGCCTGACACCGCGGGCGGGCACGCCCGCGCGTTCGCCATGAGGCGGCCGCGCGTGGCGCGCTGCCCGCGGTCGTGCGGCCGGGCGTCATTGCCGCGCGGTCAGTTCGTCGTGGTTGTCGGTCTGCGGCTTCTTCTCGCCGCCATGCACCGAAATCCCGTGAAGCTCCTTGTTGCGCGCGATGAGCTCGCTGCTCGGCGGGTACTGCGTCTTGCTCGTCGGCACGACGCCGTCATGCTGCGCCTGCTTCAGTTCATTGACGACCTGCGTGCGGGTCTTGCCCTGCGTTTGCGTCTGCGCGAACGCGGCCTGCGTGGCCATGCCGAGCGACAGCGTGGCGGTGACGAACAGTGCTGCGAGTTGTGCGGTTTTCATTGAGTGCTCTCCTTGATCAGGGCCGCCGGGTGGCGAACCGTGGACCCAGTATGCGAAAGCAGCCGTGCGTGATCGTGATCGCGAGATGAAAAATGCGTCAGATTGCGTGATGCCGGGATGTGCCGTTCGACCGCGGCCGACATGATGCAATCGTCATGTTCGCGTCATGGGCGCGATGAGCGGGAAGCGGAACATGAAGTCTGCCGATGGTCGACCTGGCCGACGGCATTCGCGCCGTCCGCGACAGCAGCATGGAATGCGGGCGGCCCTTTCCGACTTTCACCCCGGACCGAAAAGTGCCTCGTCCCGCCATTCGCCTCGCCTTGATCGCAGTCCTGATCGTCCCGTTGTTCGCGGGCTGCACGTCGACGCGTTCCGGCCGAACGCCCGCTGCGTCGGCCACATCGACCACGCCGGCCGCCGCGCGCAAGCCGGTACCGGCCGACCTCATGCCCGGCGAGCAGATCGACTATGCCGGGCATCGCTGCGGCAATCCGAACCTGTACGTCAAGACGCACGTGTGCCTGTTCCCGCAGCGCAGCGGCACGCGTTGACCGCGATCGCACGGCACGCGTGCGGGGTATGCGGCGGGAGTCGTCCGGGATACCGCGCGGTCGGTCGCGGGTTCGTCGCCGAGCACGCAGGATGTCGATTCACGACGAGCAAAAAAAGAAGCCCGGCACTCGACGAGTCCGGGCCTAACGCGTGACGTGCCGTGCGGCAGCGACCCGCTTGCGTGGTCTGGAACGGGCGCTGCCCGTCACGTTTGCGATCGTAGCGAAGCGACGCTGCGCGAACCTGATCGGGACATGAAATTTTCGTCACGCGGCGCGCGTATTGCCGCCGTGGTCAGAACCGGTGGCGTAACCCGAGATTGACGATGCCCTGCGTGCGCGTACCGCCATAACCATAGGAGCCGATCGACGCCTGCGCCGTTTGCGTGCCACCGTCGAGCGTGCGCTGTTCGCCGTTCGCGCGCTGCCATGCACCGACCGCGTAGAGATCGGTGCGCTTCGACAGCACGTAATCGGCGCCGGCGGACACCTGATGATAGGTCGCGCCCGTATCGCCGCGGGCGCGCGTGTAGCTGTAGCCGACGCCGACGAGCAGGCTGGGTGTCGCCTGGTAGTTGAAGAAGCCGCGTGCGGTGTCGTACTTCTGCGTGCTCCGAAATGCGGACATCGCATCGGCCTTGTACTGCGCGTTGCTGTAGTCGATGCCGGCCGCGAACGGCGCGAAGCTGTAGCGCAACGCGCCGCGCGCGATGCCGATCGATTTCGCGGAGAGGTAGCCGCCGTTGACCAGCGACCCGTCGAACGTGCCGTCGGAGGTGCTGTTCCAGCCGGTGCGGATGCCGTTGGCGAGCGCTGAGCGATTGGCGGCGTAGTAGTAGCCGCCGGCCACGTCGACCGGGCCGTTGCTGTACGACAGGCCGGCCGACCAGGTTTGCCCGGCGCCGCTCTTGCCGGCCACGCCGCCGAGCGCGTACATGCCGACGAACTGGAATCCGTTGATCAGCGGCGACGTGTATTTCACCGCGTTGTCGGTACGCGACGACGTGTCGTAGTTGTCGACGTCGCCGGGTGTCGCATAGACGCTGCCGAAGTAGAAATCGCCGGTGACCGGCCACGCGACATCCGCGAGCGCGTCGTACTGGCGGCCGAGCGTCAGCGTGCCCCAGCGCGCGCTTTCGAGGCCCACGAAAGCCTGCCGGCCGAACATCCGGTTGCCTTGCCCGAGCGCGCCGGTGTTCGGGTTGAAGCCGTTTTCCAGGGTAAAGACCGCTTTCAGCCCGCCGCCGAGATCTTCCGCGCCCTTCACGCCGAAGCGGTTGCCGAGCAGGTTGCCGTTGCCGAGGCCGACGAGATTCCTGCCGTTCGCGTCGGCATTCCACACGTAGGTCAACGACGTATCGAACAGGCCGTACAGCGTGACTTCCGACGCGTGCGCCGCGTGGGCGGCCGTGAGCATCGCACCCGACATCATCGCGAGCCGAACTGGAGTTTTCATGGTGTGTCCCTGAGGTTCAAGAGGATCGATCCGTGCATCGGTCGATTCCGGCGCCGCGCGTTGGTGCGGCAGGCGCGGAATGTCGCAATCGCGCTGCCGATTCTGGAAAGCGTTCGGATCGTGAAGGTGAGGGACAAATGAGAAAAATGTCATCGCCGCGTCATCGACCTGGAAACTTGCGACCCGTTTTCATTGGGAGTGCGATGCAGGATAGGCCGGGGCAGTGACGAAACCGTCATGCTGCGATCACGATTGCGCACCGCCGCCGGATCAAAGTGAAGGCTCCTGTCACATCTTTCCAGCAAGGAGCGAGCCACATGAACATTCCGCGACCGATGATCGTCGTCGCCGCCGCCGTCCTGTCGATTGCGGCCATCTCGCAGGCAGCGGCCGCGCAGCAGAAGACCCGTCAGGAAGTCCGTCAGGAACTGGTGCGTGCGCGCCACGACGGCGTGATCCCGAGCCCGAACCACGACTACCCGGCGAGCCCGGCCACCGTCGCGCGCAACCAGGAAATCCATCGCGCGACGGTACATCGCGGCGAGGCGGCGCCGCTGGTCGATGCGCACGACAACCGTCTTGCGGTTCGTTGATCGTTCATGCGCGGCCGGCTGGCACGGTGCCCGCCGGCCGTACCCCACACGAAGAGGAGAGTGCCATGCGCCATTTCGCGAAAGGAATCGTGCTCGCGGCGTGCCTGATGTCGACGGCTGCGATGGCGGCCGGCTGGCCGGAACGCGCGCTGTCGCACGCGCCGGCGCACGAGGTCGGCCGCCGCGCGAACGAGCGGATGCGTTGCGAGCTCGCGACCGTGCCGGCCGGCGAGTGGAGCGCGACGTTCACGCGCGGGCAATGCGAGGTCGGAAACGGACGGCTGACGTTCGTGCCGGCCGATGCAGGCGGCGGGCAGGATGTTGCGGAGAAGCGGATCCTGCTCGGCGATATCCGCACCGCGTCGCATCAGTCACGCAAGCTGAAGGAGCAACTGCAACTGACGATCCGCGACGAGGTGATCGCGCTGAACGTGCTGACCGACGACGGCAGCCGCAAGTCGCGCGAACACGCGATCGACCTGTGGGCCGCGCTGCGCAACGAAGGCGTGACGCCGGTCAACGGCACGCGCATCGTCGATACGTATCCGACGGGCGCGACGACGTGGTAACCGGCGCGCGGCCGGCTTATCCGGCCTTCACCGATCCTTCGATCAGGAAGAACACGATGAAGCCGATGAAGAACGCGGCCGTCGCAAACGGCGTTTCGGGTACCTCGTGCGCTTCGACCAGCAGTTCCTCGGTGACGAGGTACAGCAGCGCGACGGTGCCGAGCCCGAGCAGCGCCGCGTAGATATTGGCGGGAAGCCCTGCGAACGCCGCGTTGCCGGCAACGGCCGCGATGCTCAGCAGCGCCGCGAGCCCGACCGGCACGACGATCGACAGCATGCGGCCGATGCCGGCGGCCGCGAGCGCGGCGCTGACCGACAGCGCGAGGAACAGCACCTCGAGCGTCAGCGCGACGGTCAGGATGATGCCGCTTTCGTCGCTCGCGGAGAAGGCGATGCCGAGCACGAGGCCGTCGATGACGAGGTCGATCGCGGTGACGATGACGAGGCTCACGGGCAGCCGCGCGTCCTCGAAGCGCGTCTCGATCGCGCCGGACAGCGCACGGATCGCGAGCATCAGCGCGATGCCGAGCACGAAGCCGACGACGACCGGAAACAGCGCATGCGCGCGATCTTGCGGCAGCAGTTCGAGCGCCGCGGCCGCGAACACGATGCCGCCGGTGAAATGCTGGATGACGCTCGACGTTGTCGGGCCGGGGGCGCGCCACGCGGCGGCGAGTGCGCCGAAACAGGCCGCCAGCACGGGCGGTAACGTCAGTAGCGCAAGCTTCGCGGTCGGTGTCATGAGGCCTCTCGAACGGTTGGCGTACCGCAGCGGGCTCGGCGTCCGGCTGCCCGGCCGCAGGGTACGGTTCATGCACGCCGGGCATTGCCCCGGCATCAACCGGCGATTGAACACCCTGAAGCCGCTTCAAGGTCAACACATTCGATGCAGGGCGCACCGGCAAGCCGGCGCGCCCGTGCCGGTCACACCTGCGCGAGCGCCTGGTCGAGATCGGCGAGCAGGTCGTCGATATGTTCGATGCCGATCGACAGCCGCACCGTTTCTTCCTTCACGCCGGCCTTCGCGAGTTCGGCCGGCGACAGTTGCCGGTGCGTCGTCGATGCCGGGTGCGTCGCGAGCGATTTCGTGTCGCCGATGTTGACGAGCCGCGTGAACAGCTTCAGCGCGTCCTGGAACTTCGCGCCGCCGTCGCGGCCGCCCTTCACGCCGAACGTCAGGATGCCCGGCGCACGGCCCGACAGGTAGCGCGCGACGAGCGGATGGTCGGGGTGGTCAGGCAGGCCCGCATAGTTCACCCATTCGACCTGCTCGTGACGCGCGAGATGCTGCGCGATCTTCAGCGCGTTGTCGCTGATCCGTTCGACGCGCAGCGCCAGCGTTTCGATGCCCTGCAGGATCTGGAAGGCATTGAACGGCGAGATGGCCGCGCCCATGTTGCGCAGCGGCACCACGCGCGCGCGGCCGATATAGGCGGCCGGCCCGAACGCTTCCGTGTAGACGACGCCGTGATAGCTGACGTCGGGCTCGTTCAGCCGCTTGAAGCGGTCCGCATGCTCGGCCCACGGGAACTTGCCCGAATCGACGATCGCGCCGCCCAGGCTCGTGCCGTGCCCGCCGAGATACTTCGTCAGCGAATGCACGACGATGTCCGCGCCGTGCTCGAACGGGCGCAGCAGATACGGCGACGGCACCGTGTTGTCGACGATCAGCGGGATGCCGTGGCGATGCGCGACTTCCGCGAGCGCGGCGATGTCGGTGACGTTGCCGAGCGGGTTGCCGACCGATTCCGCGAAGATCGCCTTCGTGCGCGCATCGATCAGCGGCTCGAACGACGCGGGGTCGCGCGGATCGGCGAAACGCGTCGTGATCCCGTATTGCGGCAGCGTATGCGCGAACAGGTTGTAGGTGCCGCCGTACAGCGAACTCGCGGACACGATGTTGTCGCCGGCCTCGGCGATCGTCTGGATCGCGTACGTGACGGCCGATTGTCCCGATGCGAGCGCGAGCGCGCCGATGCCGCCCTCGAGCGCGGCGATACGCTGCTCGAGTACGTCCGTCGTCGGGTTCATGATCCGCGTGTAGATGTTGCCCTGCACCTTCAGGTCGAACAGGTCGGCGCCGTGCTGCGTGTCGTCGAATGCGTACGCAACGGTCTGGTAGATCGGTACGGCGACCGCGCGCGTGGTCGGGTCGGGACGATAACCGCCGTGCACGGCGATGGTTTCGAGGCGCCAGTTCGAAGAGGCCTGATCGGTCATGGGTGCTCCGTCTGTTGTTGTGGTGGTCGAGCGATTATAGGAGCACGTGCGCGGCGGCCCTTAGAACGAATGGTTTGTTGCTTATGGCGGTGCGGCGCATAGAATGCCCTTTCCGCAAACAAGGGGTGCGCGATGAATCAGGATCACTGGAACCAGGTGGATGCGTATTTCTCCGCGACGCTCGTGCCGTCCGACGACGTGCTCGACGCCGCGCTGGCGGCGAGCCACGCGGCCGGGCTGCCCGCGATCAACGTCGCGCCGAACCAGGGCAAGCTGCTGCAACTGCTCGCGACGATTCGCGGCGCGCGGCGGATCCTCGAGGTCGGCACGCTCGGCGGCTACAGCACGATCTGGCTCGCGCGCGCATTGCCGCCGGGCGGCACGCTCGTGACGCTCGAGCTGAACCCCGAACATGCGAAGGTCGCGACGCGGAACATCGCGCGTGCCGGGTTCGCGGAGGTCGTGACGGTGGTGGTCGGCAGCGCGAAGGACAGCCTCGCGCGGCTCGTCGACGCAGGCGAAGCGCCGTTCGATTTCATCTTCATCGATGCCGACAAGGACAACAACCCGGTCTATCTCGACGCGGCGCTGAAGCTGTCGCGGCCCGGCACGGTGATCGTCGTCGACAACGTCGTGCGCGGCGGGCGCGTGGCCGATCCCGACAATCGCGAGCCCGACGTGGCCGGCGTGCGCGACGGGTTCGCGCGTCTCGCGGCCGCGCCGCACGTCACCACGACGGCCGTGCAGACGGTCGGGCAGAAGGGCTGGGACGGGTTCTCGATCTCGATCGTCGGCGCGTGACATGAGGGCGGCACGCGCGTGCGGTCGACCCGCGCGCTAGTTCTGGTCGGGATTCCTGTCGTTGCACTGGTCGGGATCGTCGCGCAGCACGATGCGGCGGATGCGGCCGTTGTCGTAGAACGGCACGTCGGGGCAGAACTTCATGCCGGCGCGGGTCGACGTACGCTTCCACGCGACCTTTTCGGTGCGGACGAGCGTCGGCGCGTGGCCGGGCGCGCCCGGCTTCCAGATGTCGATGTACACGCGCGCCATCCACGGTGACGCGTCCACCTCGCAGTCTTTCAGCGCGCCCAGCGTCGAGCGCAGCCCCGTGCCGGTCTGCTCGATGCGCTGCGGAAACTCGATGTAGCCGTCGCCGTAGCCGGGCATGACGTAGCAATAGCGGCGCGTGTTCCCGTCGAGCACCGGCAGCAGGTAGCTGCTGGCGGAGTCGGCCTCCTTCACGTCGTTGCCCTGCCAGCGGTAGGTCGTCACGCCGTGCTCGCAGCAGCTCGCGCGCCAGCTCGTCCAGATGATCCGGTGCACGGCATCGAACTCCGGCGACGTGATGCCTTGCAGCCCCTGCGGTGCGTCGACGAAGCGCCGCGTCTTCGGGTCGAAGATCCACGTCTGGTACGGAATGTTCGGGCCCGCGCCCATCGATTGCGCGAGCATCAGGTCGGGCCAGCCGTCGAAATTCACGTCGGCGAAATCGGGCGTGAACAGGCCGCAGGTGCCGCGTGAATCGGTCTGCAGCGTCTGCACGAGGCGGCCGCGATCGTACAGGCGGATCGCGGTGACGTGCGGCGCGTCGTTGCATGAACCGTCGTCGTCCGGCAGCTTGTCCGCGACGAGGCGAATCTCGTAAGGGAACGGCCTGCCGTCCTGTTTCGTTGCGAGCGAGACGGGCAGCGTGCGTTTGCCGTCCGGCGACGCCCACGTGCCGGCCACCGTATTGTCGAGCGATGCAACGCGCCACGTGCCCGTTACGCGATCGGCGTCGGCTTTCGCGCCGCTGTCGCGTTCCGACAGCGTGGCGCCGTGCGCGTCGAGCGTCCCCTTCAGCGCGAGCCGGTAGCGTTTGTCGGACGTGCAGGGCGCGTAGCAGTACGAGCCCGATACCGTGCCCGCCACGCGTGACAGCGAGACTTCGACATGCCGGTTGCCGATCGTGCCGACCCAGTCGCGCGACCAGAACGGGATCTCGACCGTATCGTCGGTGCTTGCCGCGCGTGCCGCACTCATTGGCGAAAAGGCGAACGCGGTGACGGCGAGCAGCGCGAACGCAATTGCGCCGCGCCAGCCGCGCGTGCGCCGCGTCGCGGTCGCGTTGCGCGACGTGGCGATGAACGGGTGATGCATGGGTCGGCCCCTCGGTTTGTTTTGGGTGTGACTGCCGGCGTGTTGCGGTGCGATGCACGCGTCAGCGGTTTCCTGGCGCATCGGCGCGTCGATACAGGCGTGGCCATTGATCGTCGAACAGGCCGTTGCACGTGCCGTGCGTGGCGATGTCGCTGAGCAGGAAGCGCCGGCCGTCGAAGATCCACGACGCGGTCGAGCCGCAATCGCCGGCACTGCGCAGCCTGACCTTGCTCGACAGCGTCGCGCGGGTGCGGTCGTAGCCCGCCTCCGTCAGTTCGTTCGCGAACGACGCCGAGTCGAGCCCCGCGTTCGCGTTCTCGCCGAAATTCATCGCCGTCGGCGTGAATGGTGCCGTCCTTCGCACGCGATACCACAGGTCGGTGCGGTTATACATGCTGCTGGTCTGGCACGGTATCGCGACGAGCGCCTCGTCGGCGGAGATCGCCACGGCGCGCGACGCCTTCCGGCGATCGCTGGCCGACATTTCGTCTTCGACGTCGGCCGCGCATTGCTTGATGTCGTCGCCGAACTTCGCGAGCACCGCGTCGACGAGAGGGCGCTGCCCGCCGGCCGGCAGGTCCGCGACGGCCGGCGCCGGCACGACGGCGGGCGGCAGTGCCGGCGCGGCCGGCACCGACGACGCGGGCCGGTTGCCGGGGCGCAGCAGCGCCGTCGTCGTGCCGACCCGGCCCTGCGTGTCGTCGATCAGCAGCAGCGCGGCGTTCAACCCCGTCAACGGCGTCCGGGCGGTTTGCGCCGACGCCGGATCGCCGAAGCTCAGCAGTTGCGCGTTGCGCGCGGCGGTGAGCCATGCGGCAACCGTTGCCGGATCGTCGGTGCGGATCCGGAACGGGTGGGCTTCGTCGTCGTCCGGTTTGCCGCCGAACGCATGCCACTGGGCCGCCATCGCATCGAACGGGCGGCCGTCCGCGCGTGCGGTGCGCAGGTCCAGCGGCGCCGACGCATAGAGGGCGAGCGAGGCTTGCGCGTCCGGGCCGGCATCGCGCGTCACGCGCAGGATGAGGCTGGTGCGCGAGTCGTCGATGTCGTCGGCATGGCTTTCGGCAATGCAACGATTGACGTTGTCGCAGACGACCGACCAGTTCTTGAAGTCGCGCTCGACCGGCGGCCGCGTGAGCGGACGGGCCTGGGCAACGATCGGGGAAACGGCGAGGAGGGCGGCGATGGCGAGCGAAAGGCGGTGCGACATGACGGTTCGTATCGACTGTGGATGGGCGGGCGCAAGACGTCGGACTGCAAGCGCATCGTCAGCAAGCGGGGCGGTCGAAGGCAGCGGCGCATGCAGGGGCGCGCTTTGCGGAACGGTTTCGAGTATACCGCCGCAATGGGCGCCGATCGCGGCGGCGGCGCGTCGTGTGCGGGCACGTACGTTGCTGGCCGGCACGGGGCGCACGTGCACGGATGCGCAAACGGCGCGATGCCCGCAGGCATCGCGCCGTTCGCTTTTCATCGTGCGTCGACCACGTCGCGCAGGAACGCGTCGAGCATCGCCACGTCGCCCCACGGCCGCTTGTATTCGCGATCGTGTTCGGCATCGGCGAGCATCGTCTCGACGAGCGCGTGGATCGCCGGCCGGCGCGGCCCGTATTCGCTTTCGTTCGCGCTCATCTTCAGCGTGAGCAGCGCGTCGAGCTCCGCGCGCACCGACGGCTCGTGCACGGTGCCGTCGACGAGCGCCGCGAAACGCATCGGCGGCATCCCGAGCCCCGCGTCGATCCAGCGCACCGCGAGCAGCGGCCGCAGCACGTACAGGTATTTCTTGTAGCGCACCGTGTCGCCTTGCAGATAGCCGCGAAAGTTCTTCTTCGCCATCGCGAGGTAGTGATGACGCCCGCGCACCGGCGAGAAGAACGCCGACGCCAGCGACCTGAGCCGCGGCGCCCAGCGCGCGTCTTCGCGATACACGACGGGCGAGTCGAGCCATTCGAGCAGCGTCGGGTTCGAGCGGCGCAGCAGTTGCAGCGCCTTGCGCAGTTCCCAGCCGCTGACGTCCAGCTCGTCGTCGAGCGGCCGCTCGATCACGTCGCGTTGCGCTTCGACGCTCAGGTACCAGTCGCGCCGGTGCGCATACACGAAGCGCACGTCGTAGTCGCTGTCCGGCGAGGCGAATCCCCAGCCGCGGCTGCCCGATTCGCACGCGAACAGCACGCTCACGTCGTGGCGGCGCTCGACTTCCGCGAGCTCCGCCATCACGCGCGCCCGCACGGCCGGGTCGACCGGGTGCGCACTGCGCACGGCAGTCAGTTGTTCCGTTTTCATGATTGTCGTTTCTCTCTCGTTGCGCGCGGCCGCCGGCCATCGGCCGCGCACCGCGCTATCCTTTCACGCACACCACCTGGCGCAGCGTATGCACCACTTCGACGAGGCTGCGCTGGGCCGCCATCACCGCGTCGATGTCCTTGTAGGCCATCGGGATTTCGTCGACGACGCCCGAGTCCTTCCGGCATTCGACGCCCTGGGTCGCCTTCACCTGGTCGTCGACCGTGAAGCGGCGCTTCGCTTCGGTGCGGCTCATCGTCCGGCCCGCGCCGTGGCTGCACGAGCAGAAGCTTTCCGGGTTGCCGAGCCCGCGCACGATGAAGCTCTTCGCCCCCATCGAGCCCGGAATGATGCCGAGCTGCCCCTTCTGCGCGGACACCGCACCCTTGCGCGTCACGAGCACGTCTTCGCCGAAATGGCGTTCGCGCTGCACGTAGTTGTGGTGGCAGTTCACCGCGTGTTCGTCGACCGAGAACGGCTTCGCGATCACGCCGCGCGCCGCGCCGATCACCGCATCCATCATCGCCTGCCGGTTGCGCCGCGCGTAGTCCTGCGCCCAGCCGACCGCCTCGACGTAGTCGTCGAAGTGGCGGCTGCCCTCGGTGAAATACGCGAGGTTGCGATCCGGCAGGTTCGCGATGTGCTGCCGCATGTCGGCCTGCGCGAGTTCGATGAACAGGCTGCCGATCGCATTGCCGACGCCGCGCGAGCCGCTGTGCAGCATGAACCACACGTGGTCCGCTTCGTCGACGCACACTTCGATGAAGTGGTTGCCGGTGCCGAGCGTGCCGAGATGCGCGTAGTGGTTCGTCTTTTCCAGCTTCGGATACTTGTCGACGATCCGCTGGAAGCCCGGTTGCAGCGACTTCCACGATTCGGTCACGGCGGCCGGCGTGCGGTCGCCCCACGCGCCCGGATCACGGCGGCCCGGCGCGCGGCCGTGCGGCACCGCGCGTTCGATCGCGCTGCGCAGGCCCGCGAGCGAATCCGGCAGGTCGGCTGCCGTCAGCGTCGTGCGCGCGGCCATCATCCCGCAGCCGATGTCGACGCCGACCGCGGCCGGAATGATCGCGCCCTTCGTCGGGATCACGCTGCCGATCGTCGAGCCCTTGCCGAGGTGGACGTCCGGCATCACTGCGACGTGGCGGAAGATGAACGGCATCTGCGCGGTGTTGCGCAGCTGCGCGCGCGCTTCGTCCTCGACGGCGACGCCTTGCGTCCACATCTTCACCGGCTTGCCGTTCGCCAGTTCCATCACCTGGTAATCCATTGCACTCATTTGCTTCACCTGATTCCTTCATTCATGCGGCGCGGCACACTTGCGCCGCGCCGTTGCGCCCGTCAGGCGCCCTTGATGCTGACGAGTCCGTTCAGCACCTGGTCGAGACCGCCGAACACCGAGATGCGGTCGATCCGTTCCGCGACGCGCTCGAGCGTTTCCAGCTCCTTGAGCCGCAGCGCGGTCGGGTTTTCTTCCATCACCTTCGCGGTGTTCAGCAGCGAACGCGTGGCCGCCGTTTCCTCGCGGCGGCGAATCACGTTCGCCTGCGCGGACTTCTCAGCCTCGACCACCTGCGCGAGGATCGTCTTCATGTCGCCCGGCAGCACGATATCCTTCACGCCGACGCTGCGCACGTCCACGCCCGAGTTGCCCAGGCGTGCACGCACCTGCGTGATCACGACGTCGTCGATCGACTGCTTGTCTTCCAGCAGTTCGTCGAGCGAGCGTGTGCCGACGGCCGAACGCAGCGCGAACTGCAGCTCGCGATACAGGTGCTCGACCGGCTTTTGCAGCTGGCCGAACGCATGCAGCACGTCCGCATAACACCACGTCGCCGACAGGTTCAACCGCAGCGCGACCTTGTCGCGCGTCAGGATTTCCTGTCCGCCGACTTCGAGCGCCTGCACGCGCAGGTCGACGAGTTCGACCGCGATGTCGCGGTTGAAGCGCCAGAACGCCGAGACGCCCGCGTCCAGCAGCCGCTCGATCTTGCCGTCGATCTTCAGCACGCCGACGTGGTACGCCGGCACCTGCGCCAGCAGTACGCCCGCCAGGCCCGCCACACCGCGCGCCCGCAGAGCCGGTTGCGCGATGCGTTTCACGAGCGCGGCCGGCAGCATGCTGTCCTGCGCGAGATCGACGCGCTCGAGACGGTGCGCGGTCAGGCCGCGCCAGTACAGCCGGCGCGTGCCCGGCGCCAGGATCTCGACGAGCACGTCGTCTTCGTAGCGCAGGCCGGCTTCGTCGTCGGCGAGATCCATCGCGACGAAGTGCCGGGCGAGCACGTCCTGTGCGTCGTGACGCAGGTAATCGGCCAGTGCCGCGTCGGCGAGCGGCGCGTCGAGACGCGCGGTTTGCACCGACAGGCGCTTGAACGGATCGAAGGCCTTGAACACGCCCGGTTCGAGCACCTTCACGAAATCGCCCTCGTTCATCAGCAGCGCGCGTTCGTTCTTTTTCACTACATGTCGCATCCACATATTCTTGTCCTTTTCTTCGATGACCGCCGGGTGACGCGCGTCGTGCGGATCGCGGGGCGACGCAACCGGGCGGGCGGCGCGCAGGCCCGGCGCCGAAGTGCGCGGCGACGCATCCTGCTTCGCGTCGTCGTGCGCCTTCGCGCGGGCCGTGCGGCCGTCCGGCCGATCGCGCGGAACCGCAACCGGTCCGACGCGCGGCGGGCCTTGCGGCCCGCACCGGCGGGTACTGCTTTCATTACAAGGCTGTCCTTGCGGACAGCGTTCGAGCGGGATTCGAACCCGCTACACACCGGCTTGCGCCGGCTGCTCTACCCGAATGAGCTACCGAACGGAGGGCGCCCCGGGATTCGAACCCGGGCGAAGTTCCAGTACGCGCCCGTTTGCCTTCGTCTGCCCATGGCGGCATGCGCGACCGCGACGAACCAGGTTCGGCGGCGGCGCACCAGCAGGGCTTTGTGAACCCTGGCTCGCGGGCCAGCGGGACATCCGGCGCTTTCTATTTAGCGAGAAGCGTGCCAGCGGCCGGCGTGATGCGCGAAATAAATTCCAAGTCGTTGAAATGTAAGGGGAAATTATTTGTCGTGACAGACGGCGCATGAAAATCCGGCCACGGCACGATCCGAATATTCGATACAATCGGATCGCCTCTTATCTTGTAGGATAAACATGCGCAAGACCGTCGCGATCGGTTTTCTCGGTACCGTGCTCGACCAGGGCGGCGGCTCGCAGCGTCGCTGGCGCAACTGGCGGCCGACGATTTCGCTGTGCGAGCAGCGCGACATGCCGGTCGACCGGCTCGAACTGCTGCACGCGCCGAACTACGCGCGTCTCGCGAACCGCGTGAAGCAGGACCTGGAGCGCGTGTCGCCGCACACCGACGTGCGGCTCGTTCCGATGGAGATTCGCGACCCGTGGGATTTCGAGGAGGTCTACGCGACGCTGCACGATTTCGCGCGCGCCTACCCGTTCGATCTCGACCGCGAGGACTACCTGATCCACATCACCACCGGCACGCACGTCGCGCAGATCTGCTGGTTCCTGCTGGCGGAGGCGCGCTACCTGCCGGCGCGTCTTGCCCAGACGGCACCGCCGCAGAAGACCGACGAGGGGCCGAGCGGGCCCGGCACGATGTCGGTGATCGATCTCGACCTGTCGCGCTACAACCGGATCGCGCAGCGTTTCACGCGCGAGCGCGACGAGACGGTGTCGTTCCTGAAGGCGGGCATCGCGACACGCAACGCGCGCTTCAATGCGCTGATCGAGCAACTGGAGCGCGTGGCCGTGCGTTCGCGCGCGCCGATGCTGCTGGTCGGGCCGACGGGCGCCGGCAAGTCGTTTCTCGCGAAGCGCGTGTACGAGCTGAAGCGCGGCCGCCATCGGCTCGCGGGGCCGTTCATCGAGATCAACTGCGCGACGCTGCGCGGCGACGCGGCGATGTCGACGCTGTTCGGCCACGTGAAGGGCGCGTTCACGGGCGCGCAGTCGGCGCGGGCCGGGCTGCTGCGCGCGGCGGACGGCGGCCTGCTGTTTCTCGACGAGATCGGCGAACTCGGGCTCGACGAACAGGCGATGCTGCTGAAGGCGATCGAGGAGAAGCGTTTCCTGCCGGTCGGCGCGGACGTCGAGGCGACCAGCGATTTCGAACTGATCGCGGGCACGCACCGCGACCTGCGGCAGATGGTGGCGGCCGGCACCTTCCGCGAGGATCTCTATGCGCGGATCAACCTGTGGACGTACGAACTGCCGGGGCTGGCCGAGCGCCGCGAGGACATCGAGCCGAACCTCGAATTCGAACTCGACCGGTTCGGCCGCGAGCAGGGCGAGCAGGTGCGTTTCAACGTCGAGGCGAAGCGGCGCTACCTCGCGTTCGCCGCGTCGCCGCGTGCGGCGTGGGCCGGCAACTTCCGCGAGCTGTCCGCGTCGGTCACGCGGATGGCGACGCTGGCCGATGCGGGACGGATTACCGAAGCGCTTGCCGAACAGGAAGTCGAGCGGCTGACGCGCACGTGGTCGCAGCCGGGCGGCGCGGGATCGTCCGAGGCATGCGTCGACGCGGTGTTCGGCGCGCGTGCGGCGGAACTCGACCTGTTCGACCGTGCGCAGCTCGAACGCGTGCTCGACGTGTGCCGCGTGTCGGCAAGCCTGTCGGAAGCGGGGCGCACGCTGTTCGCGGTGTCGCGGCAGAGCAAGAAGCAGCCGAACGATGCGGACAGGCTGCGCAAGTATCTCGCGCGGTTCGGGCTGGATTGGGAGGGGGTGAGGGGCGCGCTCGATGCGTCGAGGTGACGGGCATGCGCGATGCATTCCCTGCGTCGCGCATGGCGGATAGCGCGTGCGGTATCGCGCACGCAAACGTCGGGAGGGTGGTGGTGGTCGTGATTCCTTCGTCGGTCAAAGCGCTGTTTGCCGATTCGGGGTGGCGTGGCGATTCCGGTTGCCGTGTGTCATCCGGCGACGGCGAGCATCCGGGAGATGCGATCCTGCGCGAATTCGGCGGGCTGATCGTGGGCGCCTCTGCCAGCGGGCAAACCTGCGCGCGAATGGGGCTCGTCTTTCATGCGCTGGCGCGCAAGGATCACCAGATCGACGCGTGGGAACAGGCGCTCGGGACGACGATGATCGGCTTCGCCGAAGACGATCTCGGGTACGCCGAGTTTTATGTCGATGCGCAGGGCCGAGTGTTCTCGACCAATTGCGTGGTCGATGGTGTGCATCTGTGCGGATTCACGTTCGGCGAAGCGGTCGAGCGGACGCTGCTCGGGCGCGTCTCGATTCCGCTGTTGCTCGACCGCCGTGCAACGATTGCCCATTACGGCGAGGTTCTGACGATCGACGATCCGCGCGTGATGACGGTCCGTCAGCTCCTTGCCCGCACGTGATGCGGCGACGCGCTTCGGCCGTGTTTCAACCGGCCGCCGCTGCCGCCGCCTCGTGAAACGACGCCAGGAATGCCCATTCCGGCTGCGCGGCCGCGACATCCGCCAGCCCGCGCGCGAACGCGTGCGCCGGCAGCCACGGATACCCGAACGCCGCATGCAGCGCGTCGAGTTTCGTCGACTTCGGATCGTCGATCGTATCCATGCGCGCGATGTGAATGTGCAGCGCGGCGATCCGCGCACCGCCTTCGCTGTCGGGTGTGAACTGCCAGCGATACGTGCCGTGCCCGATCCGCAACGCGCCGTTGTCCTTCTGCCGCATCGCGACGAGCCACGACATCTCGCTGACGCCATGTGGGTCGACTTCGGGCTCCGTGCAAACGTAATAGGTCCGGCACCGCTCGAACCGCTCGCCGAATTCCTCGACCAGGGTGCGTGCGATCGCGGCCGCGCCCGTCACGCGCGGCGGAAAATCGATGTCGTCGTTCGCGAGCGAAAAGCCCAGCTCGGCATCGGCCGCGAAGCAGTCGGCGATCAGCGCGGGCCGGTTCAGGTCCTTTGCGCGCAGATAGCATTCGAGCAGCGCGCGAACCGACGCGGGATGAAGCGGGAAGGGCATGGACGAGCCTCCTGTAGCGGGAAATGGGGCCACGCGCACCGGCCCGACCTGGCCAGGGGCGCATGTGCCTTTGCCGTATAATTTCGTTTCAAAGCTAAATTCGCATGACCGTACGGAGCGTCGAAGTCATGGCCAAGCAGCAAGAGGAGTCCGTTCTGACCATCACCAACCCGGCCTGCCTGATCGACGGCACGGACACGGAATTTCGCCACCTGATCAACGGGCTGCTGCCGTTTGCGGCCCGCCTGCTGTCGGTACGCGACGGCTTCGGCTCGCTGATCGGCCTCACCGGCATCCAGTATTCGCTGCTCGTATCGGTTTCGCATCTTTCGCACGATGACATCGTGACCGTCAACCGCCTCGCCGATCACCTGCACCTGAGCGGCGCATTCGTCACGATCGAGACGGGCAAGCTGAAGAAGCTCGGCCTGATCGACAAACGCCCGGACCCCGACGACAAGCGCAAGATGCGTCTCACGGTCACGCTGGCCGGCTCGAAGCTGCTGAAGGCGCTCACCGATACGCAGCAGCGCATCAACAACGTGCTGTTCGAGGGCGTGACGAAGACCGAATTCAAGGCGCTCTGCTCGGTGATCGACCGCCTCGTCACCAACGGCGACCGCGCGACGCTCGATCTCGCGCACCTGATCGCGCGCCAGGAAAAAGGCTGACGCGCACGCGCCGCCAGCCCGCCTGACGCTTCGACCGCATTCAGTGCGCGGCCCACTCGATCGTATTCAGGTCGACCCCTTCGAGATGCATGTCCCACAGCGGGCTCAGCGCGCGCAGCTTGCCGACCGTGTCGCGCACCTGCGCAATCACGCTGTCCACTTCGGCTTCGGTCGTGAAGCGGCCGAGCGTGAAGCGGATCGAGCTGTGCGCGAGCTCGTCGCTGCGGCCCAGCGCGCGCAGCACGTACGACGGCTCCAGCGATGCCGACGTGCACGCGGAGCCTGACGATACCGCGACACCCTTGATCCCCATGATCAGCGATTCGCCTTCGACGAAATTGAAGCTGACGTTCAGGTTGTGCGGAATCCGGCGGGCGAGATCGCCGTTCACGTAAACCTCGTCGAGCGTCGACAGGCCGGCCAGCAACCGGTCGCGCAATGCGCCGACGCGGCGGCTTTCCTCCGCCATCTCTTCCTTCGCGAGCCGGAACGCCTCGCCCATCCCGACGATCTGGTGCGTGGGCAGCGTGCCCGAGCGCATCCCGCGCTCATGGCCGCCGCCGTGCATCTGCGCTTCGATCCGCACGCGCGGCTTGCGGCGCACGTACAGCGCGCCGATCCCCTTCGGGCCGTAGACCTTGTGCGCGGTCACCGTCAGCAGGTCGACGTTCAACGCATTCACGTCGATCGGGATCTTGCCGGCCGCCTGCACGGCGTCGCAGTGGAACACGATGCCGCGCGCGCGGCACAGCGCGCCGATCTCCGTCACCGGCTGGATCACGCCCGTTTCATTGTTCGCGAGCATCACCGACACCAGGATCGTGTCGGCGCGCAGCGCCTGCCGCACGGTGTCGAGATCGAGCAGGCCGTCTTCCCGCACGTCGAGGTACGTGACGTCGAAGCCCTGGCGTTCGAGCTCGCGGCACGTATCGAGCACGGCCTTGTGCTCGGTCTTCACCGTGACGAGATGCCTGCCCTTGCCCTGGTAGAAGTGCGCGGCGCCCTTGATCGCGAGGTTGTTGCCCTCGGTCGCGCCGGAGGTCCACACGATTTCGCGCGGATCGGCGCCGAGCAGCGCGGCGACGTGGGCGCGCGCCTCCTCGACCGCCTGCTCGGCATCCCAGCCATAGCTGTGGCTGCGTGAAGCCGGGTTGCCGAACTGCTCGTGCAGGAACGGCACCATTTTGTCGACCACGCGCGGATCGACGGGCGTCGTGGCGCTGTAGTCCATGTAGATCGGACGGGATTGCATCGATGCGGCTCCGGAAAGCGGTGTCTCCCGCGGTGCGCGAAAGCACCGCGGAACAGGGTAGCCGCAGTGTACGTGGACATTCGCGGGCGCCGCGCAACACCCATCCCGCCAGTAGGGTTGTCTTTCAAACAAAGCTTTCTAGATCAGGGTTTACGACAACTTGAACCCGCCTTTGTGTTTACATTTAATAAAAGCTAAATAACAAAGCTAAGTAACGGTGCTTTGTTGGGCCGGATTCCGCTGCGGAATCCGGCGATGCAACCCAAGGAGGACGAGATGAGCGAGAACCATGCCGGAACCGGTGCGGGTGCCGACGCGCAGCGGCGCTTTCGCGCCGCGCTGTCGATGTTCGCGACGGGCGTCGCGGTGATTACCGCCCCGCGCAAGGAGGGGGCGCCGATCGGTATCACGGTCGCGTCGTTCAATTCGGTGTCGCTGGACCCGCCGCTGATCCTGTTTTCGGTCGACCGTCGGAGCCTGAGCCTCGGCGACCTGGCCGGCGCGGGCGGCTATGCGGTCAACGTGCTCGACGAGACGCAACAGCACCTGTCGAACTGCTTCGCGAAAGCGAACGGCGACAAGTGGGGCTGGCGTGCCGGCGCGACCGATGACGACGGCGCGGTGCTGCTGCCCGACGCGCTCGCGACGTTCGAATGCGAGCCCTACGCGCAGTACGACGGCGGCGATCACGTGATCTTCGTCGGCCGCGTGACGCGGCACCGCGCGCGCTCGGAAGGGCGCCCGCTGATCTTCTTCGGCGGCCGCTATCGCACGCTCGACGGCATGCACGCGCCGTCTGCCTGAATGCAATCCACGTTTCATTCCACCCAGGAGGACATCATGATCAAGAACGGAACCCAGCACATCGCGTCGCTGCGCGACGGGCGGCAGGTCTACCTGAACGGCCAGCCGGTCGGCGACGTGACCGCGCATGCGGCATTCCGCAATTCGATCCGCAGCTACGCGAGCCTGTACGACTACCAGGCGCGCGACGAGAACGTCGAGAAGATGACGTTCGTGTCGCCCGACTCGGGCAACCGCGTCAGCCGGATCTGGCAACTGCCGACCTCTTACGACGAACTCGTCGAACGCCGTGCCGCGCTGGAAGCGTGGTCGGAGCTGCATTACGGCTTCATGGGCCGCTCGCCGGATCACGTCGCGTCCTGTCTTGCCGGCATGGTGATGGGCGCCGACGTGTTCGAGCAATACGATCCGGCGCGGGCGGGCGCGCTGCGCGACTACTACCGCTACGCACGCGACAACGACCTGTTCCTGACCTACGTGATCGTGAATCCGCAGGCGAACCAGTCGAAGGCCGCGCACGAGCAGGAAGACAAGTACCTCGCGGTCGGCATCGTCGATCAGGATGCCGAAGGCATCACGGTGCGCGGCGCGAAGATGCTCGCGACGAGCGGAATCATGGCGAACGAGGTGTTCTGCAGCTGTATCCAGCCGCTGCGCGAGGGCGACGAGATGTATGCGCTGTCGTTCGCGGTGCCGATGAACGCGAAGGGGATGAAGATCCTGTCGCGCAAGTCGTACGAGGAGAACGCGACATCGGTGTTCGACAACCCGCTGTCGAGCCGCTTCGACGAGAACGACGCGGTGCTGTATTTCGACGACGTGAAAGTGCCGTGGGAACGGATCTTCGTTGCCGGCAACACGGCGATGTGCGCGAAGCAGTTCCACGCGACGCCCGCGCACGTGTACCAGAACTACCAATGCCAGGTGCGCCTGATGACGAAGCTGCGCTTCCTCGTCGGGCTCGGCCTGAAGATCTCCGAGGTCAACGGCACGAATGCGTTCCCGCAGGTGCGCGAAACGCTGGGCCAGCTCGCGGCCGAAGCGTCGATGGTCGAGGCGTGGGTCTACGGGATGGAAGCGAAGGGCACCGTCGTCAACGGCTTCTACGTACCCGACCGCAACATGCTGTACGGCTCGCAGGTCGTCACGCAGCAGCTCTATTCGAAGGTGCTCAACACGCTGCGCGAGCTCGCCGGCGGCGGAATGATCATGCTGCCGTCCAGCGTGCGCGATTTCGAGAACCCCGACCTGCTGCGCATCATCGAGAAGACGCAGAAGTCGCCGGTGTGCTCGTCCGAGGAGCGCGTGAAGTTCTTCAAGCTCGCGTGGGATGCGGTCGGCTCCGAATTCGCGTCGCGCCACAACCAGTACGAACTGTTCTACGCCGGCGCGTCGTTCGTCACGAAGGGGCATGCGTATCGCACGTACGACTGGCAGCGCGCGTCGCATCTCGTCGATTCGATGCTCGGCAGCTATTCGCTGAACCAGGAACTGTCGACGCCGCGCGCCGCCTGACGCGCCGCATCGCGTTCGACTCATCCGCTATCGCCACAGGAGAGACAGATGGCCATCAATAAGCTTCACGACGAATTCCATACGCTGGACGCGCAGCGCGACTGGCAACTGCCGGAAGGCTATGACCCGGCCTCCGGCGCGCAGGAACTGATCCTGTCCGGCGCGCTCGACACCGAGCGGAAGCGCGGCAGCCGCACGCGCCTGCTGCGCCTGCCGGCCGGGCTGCATACGAAGAAGCCGTTCGTGCACGACTACTGGGAAGAGGTGTTTCTCGTCGAAGGCGACCTGACCGTCGGCAACGACGAACACGGCAACGGCGGCACGCCGTTCAAGGGCTACACGTATGCGGTGCGCCCGCCCGGCGCATGGCACGGCCCGTTCAAGTCGAACGGCGGCTGCGTGCTGCTGGAGATTCACTACTACGACCCGGCCTGAGCCCGGCCATTCACGACACATCGCGGGCGGCGCCGCATCGCGCGTGCGCTGCCCGCTACGAGGAGCATTCGATGAAAACCATCACGTTTGCGATCGACGGTCGCGACGGCCGCACCGAGCGTGCGATCGCGATCGACACGCTCGTGATCGCGGGCTGGACCGGCCGCGACACGGTCGCCATGGAGAAGCACATCCGCGAGCTGGAGGAACTGGGCGTCAAGCGCCCGGCGACGACGCCCGTGTTCTACCGCGTTGCGGCCGACCGCCTCGATCCGTCGCCCGCAATCCAGGTGTCGGGCGGGCAGAGCAGCGGCGAAGCGGAATTCGTGCTGGTGCGCGACGGCGGCGAGACGTTCGTCGGCATCGCGTCCGATCACACCGACCGCGAGGTCGAGACGTACGGGATCACGGTGTCGAAGCAGATGTGCGGCAAGCCGTGCGCGAACACGCTGTGGAAGCTCGACGACGTGGCCGGGCACTGGGATCAGCTCGTGCTGCGCGCCTACGCGACGATCGACGGCGAGCGCGTGCTGTACCAGGAAGGCAAGGTGAGCACGATGCGCGCACCGGACGACCTGCTCGCGCAGTTCGCGCGCCACGACGGCCGCTTCGTCGACGGCACCGCGATGCTGTGCGGCACGCTGGCGGCGATCGGCGGCATCCGGCCGGCCGAGCGGTTCGAGGTCGAGCTGGACGACCCGGTGCTGGGCCGCACGCTGCGGCATGTGTATGCGGTGGACACGCTGCCGGTGGCGGGCTGACGCGGTCGGGAACGCGCACTCACGCGCGGCAGATCGCGATGATCTCCGCGCTGGTCGCAGCGTCGAACGGCGCGTGCTGCCAGTCGCCGTACCACTCGGCCGACGAGAATCCGGCCGCGATCACGCGCTGCCGCAAGTCGGGTTGAGTGATGAAGCGCAGCCGGCTCGCGTTCGTCAGCACCGTGTCGTCGCGGCGGAAGCGGTAATGCGTGTCGAACGTGACGATCGCGCCGTCCACGGAGCGCACCGCATGATGCAGGTCGACGATGCCCGATTCGCGCGATTCGACGCTGCGTGCCGAATGTGCCGGCGTCCATGCACGCCACGGCGCGATGCGCGGATTGCGGGTCTCGAACAGGAAGCGGCCGCCGTCGGCGAGCACGCGCCGCGCGCCGCGCAGCGTCGTATCGATTTCGGCGTCGGTCAGCAGGCACTGGAACGCATGCCCGGTCATCACGACCGCATCGAACGGCGGCGCGTCGGGCGGCAGGCCGTCGAGCCCGCACGCAAGCCAGTGGACCGCGTCGGCGCCCGGCTGGCGTCGGGCGTATTCGATCATCGCCGGCGCGGGATCGATCGCCACGACGTCGTGCCCGGCTGCCGCGAGCCGGCGCGCGAACGTGCCGGTGCCGCAGCCGAGGTCGAGGATGCGTCGGCGTGCGGCGCCGATCACGGACGCGTAGAACGCGAAATCCCGATCGCCCGCGTTGAACAGGTCGTAGACCGCGACGAGGCGCGGGTCGGTGTAGAGCGCTTCGCCGGCGGGCGTGGCGGCGGACGTCATGCGGCCGTGCGTGTCAGCGCTGCTGCACGGCCACGCGCAGCCCGAGCGCGATGAAGATCGAGCCGATGATCTTCCCCTGCCAGCGCGTGAGCCACGTGAGCCGCTTCACGATGCGGCCGAGCGGACGGATCGAGCAGGCGATCAGCGTCGTGTAGAGCGAGCTGAGCACGACGAAGATCAGCCCGAGCACCGCGAACTGCACGAACGTCGAGCCGCGTTCCGGATGCACGAATTGCGGCATGAACGCGAGGAAGAACAGCGCCGTCTTCGGATTCAGCACCTCGGCGGGAATCGCCTGCAGGTACGCCTTGAGCGGGGTGACGGGCGATACGCTCGGCAGCGACGGATCGGACGGCTTCTCCAGCAGCGCGCGCACGCCGAGATAGATCAGGTACGCGGCGCCGATCACCTTCACGACATTGAACGCGAGCGCCGACGTCATCAGCAGCGCTGACAGGCCGACGGCCGCGAACAGCGTATGCACGAAGTCGCCGCTGGCGACGCCGAGGCCGGTCAGGATGCCGGTCTTGCGGCCGCCCTGCACGGTGCGGCTCAGCACGAGCAGCACGGCGGGGCCGGGAATCAGGAACAGGCCCAGGACGACGGCCGTGAAGGTGGTCAGCGTGGTCAGGTCGAACATGACGGCTCCGGCAGGTGGGGGCGGCGGCGGGGGATCGGGGCATTGTATTCGCATCGGCAGGCGGCTGCAGACGCCGCACGGGCACCCGCACGGGCACCCGCGCGGGCGGCAGGGCCGCGCCGGCGCCTTTCTGGTATAAGCACGAAAGGGCGCGCGGGCAGGGCGTCCGGCTTCCTCCATCGTCCACCGTTTCATGCGCCAGCTTCCTCCGACCACCGACCCCGCAGCGGATGACGAAGTCTTCCACGTGCCGCGTCCGCTCGTCGTGTTCGGCGGCTCGGTCGTCGAGCCCGAATGGCGGCTCGAGTGGCACAGCCATCCGCAGGCGCAGTTGCTCTACACGTTGAGCGGCGTCATCTATTGCGAGATCGACGGCGGCGTGTGGAGCGCGCCGCCGCAATGCACGGTATGGATTCCGGGCGACGTTCCGCACGCGGCGCGCGGCTCGGCCGGCGCGACGTTCTACGCGGTGCTGGTTGAACCGGATGCCGCCCTCGACCTCCCCGCGCGCTGCTGCACGCTGTCGGTGTCGCCGCTGCTGCGCGAACTGCTGCTGAAGGCGGCGAGCTTTCCGAACCTGTACGACGTCGACGGGCCGCAGGGGCGGCTGATGGCGACGCTGCTCGACGAACTCGTCGCCGCACCGGTCGAGGACCTGTACCTGCCGATGCCCGCCGATCGCCGGCTGCGCAAGCTGATCGACCATCTGCTCGCCGATCCGGCCGACAAGTCGCCGCTGGCCGAACTCGCGCGGCGCGCGGGCATCAGCGAGCGCAGCCTGACGCGGCTCGCGGCGAAGGAGCTCGGGATGAGCCTCGGCGACTGGCGCCGGCGGCTGCACGTCGCGCTGTCGCTGCGGATGCTGACGACCGGTCGCCGCGTGCACCAGATCGCGATCGAGCTCGGCTACGAGAGCGCGAGCAGCTTCGTGACGATGTTCCGCAAGGCGACCGGCAAGTCGCCGACGCAATTCCTGACCGACCGGCAACGCTGAACCGCGCGACTCGCGCCATCCGGGTGCGATTGGCCGGATCGAGCAAGCGGTTGGCCGGGGCGATAAATGACGCCGCGGGCCTCGATCCATAAAATGAGAATCGTTCTCATCTGGAGGCCGACATGCACATCACCACGACCGAATTCCCGTTTGTCTGGTTGCGTTACACCGGATCGACGCACACCGACCCCGCCCGCCTGATCGCCGAACTCGACGCATTGCTCGCGCGTCGCGAACCGTTCGTTCTTCTGACCGACGATGCGCCGTCCGGCAATGAACGCGGCGCCGACGATCACGAGTTGCGCAAGCAGCTCGCGAAATGGAGCAAGGCCAACCGCGCGCAGTCGCACGAATGGATCTCAGCGATGATCGCGATCGAGCCCGACGCCGCGCGGCGCGTGGCGCTCGACGCGTTCTCGGGCGCGTTCGAGAAGGTCTGGGGTTATCCGCTGAACGCGGCCGCCACCCGCGACGACGCACTCGCGCTGGCGCAACGGCTGCTCGACGACCCGGCGCGCGGCGCCGCGGCGGCGAACGGCTGAACCGTCTGCCGCGCCGGCGGCGCGGCGTTCCTCGATACGCATGCACGGCGGGCGCGCAAGCGTGCGCCGCGGCATGCGGCAAACATGCAGGGGTGTCCGGTGGACAATCCGATCCGCGCGATGCGCATCTTCACGCGCATCGTCGAAATGAACAGCTTTACGCGCGCGGCGCAGGCGCTCGGCATTTCGCGCGCCACCGCGACGCGGACCGTGCAGGAGCTCGAAACGGCGCTCGGCATGCCGTTGCTGGTGCGTACGACGCGCGCGCTGCGGGCGACGCCCGAAGGCGACGCGTATTACCGGCGCTGCGTGCGCATCACGGCCGACGTCGACGAGCTCGAGGCCAGCATTCGCGGCGCCGCCCTGCACCCGAGCGGGCCGCTGCGCGTCGAGCTGCCGGCGGCGGTCGCGGATGCGATCGTGCTGCCGGCGCTCGGCGAGTTCCATGCACGGCACCCCGATCTGGCGCTGACGCTGGGCGTATCCGGGCGCCCGGCCGATCGCATCGGCGACGCGATCGACTGCAGCGTCCAGCTTGGCGAACTGCCCGATTCGTCGCTCGTTGCGCGCCGGCTCGGCACGCTCGAGCGCGTGACATGCGCGAGCCCCGCGTATCTCGACCGCCACGGCGCACCGCGCACGCTCGACGATCTGGCCGTGCATCGTGCGGTCGGCACGTCGTCGGTTCCGGGGCAGCGTACGGCCGAACTCGATTTCCTCGTCGATGGCGCGGTGCGCAAGGTGCGGCTCGACGGGACCGTCAGTGTGGAGGACGAGCAGGCGTACCTGGCGTGCGGCGTGCATGGCCTCGGGCTGATCCAGCCGCCGCGCGTCGCAGCGCAGCCGCTGATCGACGCGGGGCGGTTGCGGGAAGTGCTGCCGCGCTGGCGGCCGGGTGCGATCGCGGTGTCGGCCGTGTACGTGAAGCGCCCGCATGTGTCGCCCGGCGTGCGCGCGTTCGTCGACTGGATCGTCGAGCGGTTTGAACGGGATCGGGAGGGCGTGGCCGTCGCGGGGGCCATGGCGCGACAACTGGTGCCGGAAGTCGTCGAGATGAACGATCGCGAGGGGAGTCAGGTCGCAGTGGCGTGAACGAGGAGCGCTGAACGAAGGGCGGTCAATCGTGCGCGAGGCGAAATGCGGCGGCCATGTGCGCCTGCTCGGGGGCGGTGCATCGAGACGCAAATATTCTGGCGATCGTGCGCCGTGTTTCGCCAGAATATTTGCCTTTTGATGCCCACCCTGGCGAGACAAGCCCGTGCGCATGCGGAGCGAACCGTGGCCACGTGCGGGGCGATTCGGCTGTCGAGCGTCGTCGGTGCCGCACGCATATGGCGACGGCGGCTTGATCCGGCCTTACGGTTTTTCCTGCACCGTCCTCAACCGCCCCAGCTCCTCCGCCAGAAAATCCACGAACGCCCGAATCCGCGCGGACATCTGGTGACGCTGCGCATACACCGCATAAATGTCGGCGCCCGGCGTTTCGTGATCGGGCAGCACGACGACCAGGCGCCCGTCGGCGAGGTAGTCGCGCAAATCCCATTCCGCGCGCATCAGGATCCCGTGCCCGTCGAGCGCCCACTTCACGGCGATCTCGCCGTCATTCGTCGTCAGGTTGCCGTTGATCCGCACGGCTTCCGTATAACGCGCCGTGCCGCGCCCGCTCGTCAGGCGCCAGACGCCGTAACCCTCGTCCCCCTGGCGGATGCCGATGCAGTTGTGCCGCGTCAGGTCGTGCGGCGTGCCCGGGGTGCCGTGCCGCGCGAGATACGCGGGCGCCGCGCACAGCAGCCGGCGGTTCGGCGCGAGCCGCCGCGCGACGACGCGCGAATCGGGTGGCTCGCCGAAGCGGATGCACACGTCGAACGCGTCGTCGGTGAGCGGCGGCGGCATCACCGACAACTGCAGTTGCACCGACACTTCCGGATACCGCGCGACGAAGCGTGAAATCGCCGGGCCGACGTGGCTGCGGCCGAAACCGAGCGTCGCATTCACGCGCAGCAACCCCTTCGGGCGCTGCTTCGCGCTGCCGAGCAACTCGCCGAGTTCGTCCATCTGGTCGAGGATCCGGCGCGCGTAGTCGAGATACACGTCGCCTTCCGGCGTCAGCATCATCCGCCGCGTCGTGCGGTTCACCAGCGTGACGCCCGCGCGCCGTTCCATCTGCGTGAGCCGCTTGCTGACGGCCGCCGCGGTCAGCCCGAGTTCGCGCGCGGCCGCGCTGAGGCTGCCGGAGGCGGCGAGCGTCGAGAAGAAGCCGAGATCGGCCGGCTGGACGGTATCCGCCATGACGGGATTCATGAATTCAAGTTAAAGAAGCTTTGAGTCTAGCACCGGTTCCTGCACTCCTGGTTCGGTAAAGTGCCTCCACGCTGACGATCAATCGAGGATGTGCGCATGAAGACCTACCGAATCGCAACGATTCCCGGCGACGGGATCGGCAAGGAGGTGGTGCCGGCCGGCAAGCAGGTGCTGGAGGCGTTGGCCCGCGGCAGCGACCGCTTCGCGTTCGAGTTCGAGGATTTCGACTGGGGCGCCGATTACTACCGCGAGCACGGCGCGATGATGCCGGCCGACGGCCTCGACGCGCTGCGCGGCAAGGACGCGATCCTGTTCGGCTCGGCGGGTGACCCCGAGGTGCCCGACCACGTGACGCTGTGGGGGCTGCGTCTGAAGATCTGCCAGGGCTTCGACCAGTATGCGAACGTGCGACCGACGCGCATCCTGCCCGGTATCGACGCGCCGCTGAAGCGCTGCGGGCCCGGCGACCTGAACTGGGTGATCGTCCGCGAGAACTCCGAGGGCGAATATGCGGGCGTCGGCGGCCGTGTGCACCAGGGCCATCCGATCGAGGCCGCGACCGACGTGTCGATCCTCACGCGCGCCGGCGTCGAACGCATCATGCGCTTCGCGTTCCGGCTCGCACAGTCGCGCCCGCGCAAGCTGCTGACCGTGATCACGAAGAGCAACGCGCAGCGGCACGCGATGGTGATGTGGGACGAGATCGCGAAGCAGGTCGCGCAGGAGTTTCCCGACGTGACGTGGGACAAGGAGCTTGTTGACGCGGCGACCGCGCGCATGGTCAACCGGCCGGCGTCGCTCGACACGATCGTCGCGACCAACCTGCACGCGGACATCCTCAGCGATCTCGCGGCCGCGCTCGCCGGCAGCCTCGGCATCGCGCCGACCGGCAACATCGATCCCGAGCGCCGTTATCCGTCGATGTTCGAGCCGATCCATGGCTCCGCGTTCGACATCATGGGCAAGGGGCTCGCGAATCCGGTCGGCACGTTCTGGTCGGTCGTGATGCTGCTCGACCACCTCGGCGAAGCGGAAGCCGCCGCGCGCGTGATGCAGGCGATCGAGGCGGTGACGTCCGACCCGTCGCTGCACACGCGCGATCTCGGCGGCAGCGCGACGACCGCGCAGGTGACGGCGGCTGTCTGCGAGCGTGTCGCGAACGCGGCGATCGCCGCCTGATGACACGGGCGGCGATGGGCGGGCGGGCCGCGACTTAGCGGCGGCGCGCGTGCGCAACCGGTCACCGGCTGTCGCCCGTTCATCGTCCCCCCGTTTTCCTGCCCGCGACTCGCGCATCCGACGCGAGCCGGGCACCCGGGCGCCCCGGCGCCCGTTTCGCGGCGGCGCCGGCGAGCATTCACGGACAGAGCACGGCTCGACCTCGAAGGAGGAGACACATGCAAGCGGATCTGGAAACCCGCGTCGCGCGGAAACTGATGTGGCGCATCATTCCGTTCGTGATGCTGCTTTATTTCGTCAGCTTTCTCGATCGCGTCAACGTCGGCTTTGCCGCAATGACGATGAACAAGGCGATCGGCCTGTCGCCGACCGCGTTCGGGTTCGGCGGCGGCCTGTTCTTCATCGGCTACTTCCTGTTCGAAGTGCCGTCCAACCTGATTCTTCATCGCGTCGGCGCGCGCATCTGGATCGCACGCGTGATGATCACGTGGGGGATCGTGTCGGCGGTGTCCGCATTCGCGGCCGGGCCGACGAGCTTCTACGTGCTGCGCTTCCTGCTCGGCATGGCCGAGGCCGGATTCTTCCCCGGCATCATCCTGTACCTGAGCCTGTGGTTTCCCGCGAAGCAGCGCGCGGTGGCCGCCGCGTGGTTCATGGCGGCCGCGCCGATCTCGACCGCGATCGGTTCGCCGCTGTCGGGCGCGATCATGCAGATGCCGCCGATGTTCGGGCTCGCCGACTGGCAGATGCTGTACATCGTCGAAGCGCTGCCGGCGGTCGTGCTCGGCTTCGTCGTGCTCAGGTGCCTGACCGATTCGCCGTCGAAGGCCGCATGGCTGCGGGCGGACGAGCGCGACTGGCTGGTCGCGAAGCTGAAAGCCGAAGCCGATGCGCGCCACACGCATGCCGGACATACCGCCGGCGCGTGGCAGGCGCTGCGCGATCCGCGCGTGCTGGCGCTTGCGCTGATCTACTTCGGCACGTCGGCGGGGCTGTATACGCTCGGCCTGTGGGCGCCGTTGATGGTCAAGCAGTTCGGCTTCACCGCGCTGCAGACGGGTCTGCTCACCGGCATCCCGAGCATCGCCGCGGTCGTCGCGATGATCGCCTGGGCGTGGCATTCGGATCGCAGCGGCGAGCGCACCTGGCACGTCGTGATTCCGTGCGTGCTCGCGTGTATCGGCTTCGTGTTTGCGGGGCAGGCGGGCACCGCGCTGCTCACCGTGCTCGCGCTGGTCGTCGTCAACATCGGGATCAGTGCCGCGAAGGCGCCGCTGTGGGCGATGCCGAGCGCGTTCCTGTCGGGCGCCGGCGCGGCGGCCGGCATCGCGATGATCAACTCGATCGGCAACCTCGGCGGGTTCGTCGGGCCGTTCGCGATCGGCTGGCTGAAGCACGTGACGGGTGGTTATGCCGCGGGGCTCTACGTGGTGGCGGGCACGCTTGCGGTGTCGGCGGTCGTCACGCTGATGCTGAGCCGCAAGGGTGCGAGGGAAGCGGCCGTGCCGGGCGTGCGGCATCACTCGTAGGCGCGGCCGGTGCGCCGGGACGCCGGGCAGGTGCGTATCGCGAGCACGCCCGGCTTCATGTTGCGCGTTGCGCAACGTGGCTTCATGCATCGAGAGGCACGATCAGCTGTGCGTGAGCGTCGGCGCATGGAACTTCACGACCGTGCCGGGCGCCGTCAGCGGCGTGCCGGACACGGACGTCTGGTCGTAGTCGCCAGCCTTGAAGTAGGAGCGCTCGCCGTCGAAGCTCGAATCCATCGTGAAGGTCCTGGTCGTGCCGTTCTACGACTCCGTCGCTGCGACGTTCCGCGCGATACGCACCGCACAGGCGTCGGGCGTCGCGTCCGACGTATCGAGCACCATCTGGCTGAATGGCCGCGACGCATAGCCTTCGCGATACATCTCGGCGATCCGGCTCCGCTCCCAGTCCGTCAGCGCGCGCGAGCCGCGATTCGACGACGCGATCGCTTCGGGCGGCGCAAGCGTCACGACGAACAACCGTGCATCGCGCGCCTCGCAGGCGGCGCGCAGCCGCCCGAATTCCGTGTCGCCGATCGGATAGGCGATGACCAGATGACGCTCGCGCGCGTTCGCGATCTGCGTGACGAGACGCTCGAGCGCGATTGCCCACTGCACGTCGAACGGTGCGTCTTCGGGCGCATCGTGATCGTCGCCGTCGATGAAGCGCGCGTCGGGCAGCACGCGAGCCAGCGCGAGACCGATCGTCGTCTTGCCGCTGTTGATCGGGCCGTTCAGGTGGATGACGGTCAGGGTGGTCATGGGTCAACGAAGAAATCGAACGACTCTCAGCTTGCCATGACTGGCGCGGCGGTGCAGTGCCGAACGGCGCCGGTGATCGCGATGGATCGGCGCGCGTTTGGTCAGTAAGATGCGTGTCGCGCTGGGTGGGCCGCGTGCGGGAATTCGCACGGGTGTCGTTCAAGGCGGGCGTGCCGAAAGTGACGTGCGCCGTATTGTCCTTATTGTGAATCTGAGTAGATGACGAATATTCCGCAAGCGTTGACAGATGCGTTGTCGGCGGCCCTGTCGGCAATTACGCCCGACGGGGAACTACCGGCAGCTGTGCGAAGGGAACTGCTTCGGTTGATCGAGGCATTGTCGTCTGACGAACATGTCGACGCCGGATACTTGCGCCGCGCGCGGTTGGCGATGCTGTGCGCCGAAGAGGCGATCGACTGGCTGAATCCGTACGCGAGCGTGCTGACGGCAGCACGGGCCATGTTGGCGAACGGCGCTGATGCGCTGGCCGGGAAGTATGACCTGGTCTGTCTGGAAAGAGACAATGGCGCGTACCACACCCAGGTCATCGATCTGTTTGGGCATGGCGAAGCGGCGTTTGTCCCGGTTTATGCCGGCATGACCGTTTTCGCGGCGATCAATACGATCTTGTACGACACGAATTTCGATGTGGTCGGCGAAAACGAAAAAAGCGTGTTTCCGGACGATTGGGATGTCGGCTATTACGGGGCGCTGGCGCTTTCCGGCAGTGCCGTGTGGGAGGAGAAGGGAGGTGATGCAAGTCGCCGATCGTATTGGCGATGGTATCTGGAGAGCGCGATCCCTCGGGCGTGGGATGTTCTCGCGCCGTTGCCGGTCAAACGGGTACAGCCGAACCCGGAGCAGAGCGTCTGACCGGTGACCAAGCCGGCCGCTCACGGGTGTGTCGGAAATCGACCGGCCCGCGAGCGGCGTCAGGCGACTTACTTGTCGTCGCCCTTGATCTGCGGCAGCGCCGATGCTTCGCCCGGCGTCAGCAGCCCGACTTGCGAATACACGCGCAGCTTGTCGCGCGTATCGGTGATGTCGAGGTTGCGCATCGTCAGCTGGCCGATCCGGTCGCGCGGCGAGAACGTCGATGCCACCTTCTCCATCGACAGGCGTTCCGGCTGGTACGTGAGGTTCGGCGACTTCGTGCTCAGGATCGAGTAGTCGTTGCCGCGGCGCAGTTCGATCTTCACTTCGCCGGTGATCGCGCGCGCGACCCAGCGCTGGGCCGTTTCACGCAGCATGATCGCCTGCGGGTCGAACCAGCGGCCCTGGTACAGCAGGCGGCCGAGACGGCGGCCGTTCTCGCGATACTGCTCGATCGTGTCTTCGTTGTGGATGCCGGTGACCAGACGCTCGTACGCGATGTACAGCAGCGCGAGGCCCGGGGCTTCGTAGATGCCGCGGCTCTTCGCCTCGATGATCCGGTTTTCGATCTGGTCGCTCATGCCGAGGCCGTGACGGCCGCCGATGCGGTTCGCTTCCAGCAGCAGCTCGACCGGGTCGGTGAACTCGACGCCGTTCAGCGCGACCGGCTGGCCGGCTTCGAAGCGCACCGTCACTTCTTCCGCGGCGATCTTCACGTCGTCGCGCCAGAACGCGACGCCCATGATCGGGTTCACGATCTTGATGCCGCTCTCGAGGCTTTCGAGATCCTTCGCTTCGTGCGTTGCGCCGAGCAGGTTCGAATCGGTCGAGTAGGCCTTTTCGGCCGACATCTTGTACGCGAAGCCGGCCTGGTTCATGAATTCGGACATTTCGGCACGGCCGCCGAGCTCGTCGATGAACGTCTGGTCGAGCCACGGCTTGTAGATCTTCAGATCCGGGTTCACGAGCAGGCCGTAGCGGTAGAAGCGCTCGATGTCGTTGCCCTTGTACGTGCTGCCGTCGCCCCAGATGTTGACGCCGTCTTCCTTCATCGCGGCGACGAGCATCGTGCCCGTCACGGCGCGGCCGATCGGCGTGGTGTTGAAGTACGTGACGCCGGCCGTCGTGATGTGGAACGCGCCGCTTTGCAGCGCCGCGATGCCTTCTGCGACGAGCTGCGCGCGGCAGTCGATCAGGCGGGCGCCGGCTGCGCCGTATTCGATCGCGCGTTTCGGGATCGCGTCGTAATCGTCTTCGTCGGGCTGGCCGAGGTTCGCCGTGTATGCGTACGGGACGGCGCCCTTGAGTTTCATCCAGTGCAGCGCTGCGCTGGTGTCCAGGCCGCCGGAGAAGGCGATACCGACCTTCTGGCCGGTCGGGAGGCTTTCGAGAATCGTGCTCATAGGAATTACCGTGGATTGAAGCCGGTGGGATCGTATTTCGCGGAATATGCGAGTATCGGCTGTCCGGGAGGTTGGGGCAAGGGTTGATTTTCGTCCGGAACCGTCGCCGGGCCTGTCGCGGCGGGCTTGACGGGCGGTTAACCGGGTGGAGAACGCCGCCCGGGGCGGCGCGAAATCACGGCAAATCAGGCGCCGATGAGCCCGGACGCCGGCCGTGTTTCCGGGGCCGGATCGGCCGAATGGCGGGGCTGCAGCGGTCAGGATGCCGGCGCGCCGATCCGAAAGGAATATGAAAGGCGTCGGCGTGACGCCCGGATGCCCGCGAGCGTCAGATGTTCCACGACTGCGCGGTGTCGAGCAGCTTCTCGCGCAACTGGTCGACTTCCACGGCCAGCTTGGCCGTGATCGACACGTAGCCCGACAACTGCGGCGGCGGTGCGCCGTGCGGTGGGTCGGCCGGCCGGCGGCGCGGCGCAAGCCGGCTCGGCGTGCCGAACTTGAGCGCGCGGCTCGCGCCGACCAGCGTATCGCGGATGCGCCGGTTCACGGCCTTCATGTCGACGCGCATGTATTCGCGGGCCGCGACGTCGTCGCGGGCCGGCACCGCGCTCGACAGGATCTCCAGATAGCCGATGCACAGGCGCAGGCTGCGCTGGATCGCCTCGAGCTGCGTCATCGACGTCTCGCATTCCTTCGACACCGACGGCATCAGCGAACGCAACTGCACGAGCAGCGCGCTCAGCGCGGCCATTTCCTTCAGGTGCGCGTCGTCGCTCACCTGGCGGTCGCCCGCGACCCGCGCATGCACGGCCGCGCACGCGCGCAGCGCGTCGGCGAGCTTGTAGCGCCACGAGTAGGTCGCATAGAGCGGCAGCGCGAACGAGAACGCCAGCGCGATCGCGATGCCGATCAGCACGTTCACCGCGCGCCACAGGCCGTCGACGATCTCGTTGTCGCCGTGCCCGGCGACGATCACCATCGTGATCGCCGACAGCAGCGCGATATAGCCGGCCTTGCCGATCGCGTGATACGCGCAGATGCCGCACGCGAGCGCCATCAGCAGGTAGATCGCGATCGGTGCGTGCGCGGCGGAATACAGCAGGATCAGCCCGAGCCCCGCGAGCGCGCCGATCGACGTGCCGAGTGCGCGCTCGGCCGCCTTCTTGCGGATGTTGCCGTGATGCTGCAGCCCGCCGACGACGATCAGCACGGTAATCGTCGACCACTCGCCGTGCGGCACGTTCAGGCCGGTGGACAGCGCGATCGACACGAGAATCGCGAGCGCGACGCGCGCCGCATGGATCAGCTTCGCGTGCCGGTAGCGGCGGTACGGGTCGAGCAGCGGGCGGAGCGCGTTGCGCAGGAGCGGAGGCAGCCGGGCAGGGAACGGGGTGGTCATGACGGAGCTGGAGTGGCCGGAACGCGCATCGCGGCCTGCGCGGGCCGGCGCCGCGCCGCATGCGCAGCAGACGTAACGCTAGCCGAACGCGGCAGGGCTGTCCACGGCGCGGTCGTCCGGCGGGGCCGGCCGCCGCGCGGTTTCGCGTCACGTCAGCGCGATGTCATGCGTCCGCGGTGCCCGGCTGCGCTTCCAGCACGCGGTTGCGTCCGCCGGACTTCGCGCGGTACAGCGCCTCGTCGGCACGCCGCAGCAGCGTCGCGGCGTTCAGGCGGCCGTCGGCGGCGGTCGCCGCGCCGATGCTCGCCGTGACACGCCCGTACGGGCTTTTCACGTGCTCGATGCCGAGCTCCGCGATCGCGCGCCGGATGCCTTCGGCGACGGTCAGCGCGCCTTGCGCATCGGTGTCGGGCAGCGTGACGACGAATTCTTCGCCGCCGTAGCGCGCGACGTGATCGCCGTCGCGACGCAGGCAGCGCGACGCGGTTTGCGCGACGCGCCGCAGCACGTCGTCGCCGGCCGGGTGGCCGTAGTAGTCGTTGAACGCCTTGAAGTGATCGACGTCGACGAACAGCACCGACAGCGGGCGGCCGATGCGTGACGCACGCTGCGCCTCCTTCGCGAGCACCGTGTCGAACGTGCCGCGGTTGTCGAGGCCCGTCAGCGCATCGGTGTGCGCGAGCCGGTACAGCTTCGATTCGGCGACCTGCCGGCGCGTCAGTTCGCGCGACAGCGCCAGCGATCCCCACGCGATGAACCCGGTGAACAGGCACATCAGCACGACGGTCCAGATCGCGCGGTGGTGCCACGACGCGTAGATGTCGACCTCGGCGGGTGCGACGTCGACGATCAGCGGCAGGCCGGCGAGATGCTTGTAAACATAGACGCGCCGCACGCCGTCGATGCTGCCGACGCCCGACAGCACGCCTTCCCGCCTGCGCAGCGCCTCGATGAACAGCGGCGACCTGCGCAGGTCAATGCCGACCACGCGCGCGTCGTAGGGCAGGCGGCTCACGAGCGTGCCGTTGAGCTCGGCGATTGCCGCGCTGCCGTGCTTGCCGACCGCGAGGCCGTCGAGCAGCGCGCGGAAGTAGTCGATGCTGAGCGTGCCGACGACGATGCCGCCGAACGAGCCGTCGGGCAGCGTGATCCGGCGGCTGAGCGCGATCGTCAGCGCGCCGCCGCGCAGCCGGGATGCGTACGGCCGGCTGATGTAGAGGCCCTGCGCGACATCGTTGCGGTGCACGGTGAAATAGTCGCGATCCGCAAAGTTGCCTTGCCGCGCGGGCGACGCGCTCGAATCGATCACGATATTGCCGTGCGCATCCATCACGAACAGCGACCCGAGATATTCGCCGGTGGCGGCGCGGTCGAACAGCAGCCGATGGCGCTGGCGGGGCGGCAATGTCGTCAGTTCCGGATCGGCCACGCCGTCGAGGACGTTCTGCAGCGACAAATCGTAGAGCTCGATATTGCGCGCGATATCGCGTTCGATCAGCAGCATCAGGTTGCGTGCATTTTCGACCGCATGGTCATATGCATCGCGCCGCGCCTCGATTAAAAGCGCCGTGGAAAGCCCCCAGCTGAACATCAGCAGCAAAATCCCCGCAACGAGTACGCCGCGGGGCGACAGAATGCGTGCCACGATCGACGCCGTATGGCGGCGCAGCGTGGCGGGCAGCGTGAATGACTTCATCCTCGAGGGTGGCGGGCGGCGGATTTCGCGTCGTTGGCGATTCCGCACGCTGTTGATTTCGAATCGGGCCGCATTATCTCGCGAATTTCAGACATTCGTGTGCGCATGCAAAACATGCATGCCGGGGCGGTGATTCAAAACGGTTACGCATCGTTACCGCTTTAGGTGCGGGTGATTTGATTTGAATCAATTGCCGATATCGGTCATTTTGTCTGAATAATCCCGTAATTACCCGGCGATTATGTCTGCCGGCGTGGTAGCTGGCGGATTGCGACAAGCCAACGGAGAAACTCCGTGGCAGCGGAAAACCGGATGACCACCCGGTACGCATGGTTTTTTGCGCCGGCGCGCGGCGGCGGCCCGGCCTGACCCGGTCGCGACGCGGCCAACCCCTTGATTCTGCGAAATCTCCGGAGCGGCCGCGGGCGGCGGCACCCGAGCTGTCCCCGTGACGAATCAGGTAGAATCCGCGCTTCGCCGCAGGCGCCCGCCGCGCAACGCGTATCGGGGCCGCATCGAATGCATCGCAGGACGCGCCCCGCGCTCCGATTCCGCATGCGCCGGCTACGGATGCCGGCCCGCTCAACGTTCGTCTCGTTTATGTCCGCACTTCCGAAATCCGACCAACCCGGTTCGTCCGCGAACCCACCCAAGCTTCATCGCGCGCTGAAGGCGCGCCACCTGACGATGATCGCCATCGGCGGCTCGATCGGCACGGGCCTGTTCGTCGCGTCCGGCGCGTCGATCTCGCAGGCCGGCCCCGGCGGCGCGATGGTCGCGTACATGCTGATCGGCCTGATGGTCTATTTCCTGATGACGAGCCTCGGCGAAATGGCCGCGTTCATGCCGGTGTCGGGCTCGTTCGCGACCTACGGCGCGAAATACGTGGACGAGGGCTTCGGTTTCGCGCTCGGCTGGAACTACTGGTACAACTGGGCCGTGACGATCGCGGTGGAGCTCGTCGCCGCGCAGCTCGTGATGCATTACTGGTTTCCGGACGTCCCGGGCGTGTGGTGGAGCGCGGCGTTCCTCGGCGTGATGTTCCTGCTCAACGCGCTGACCGTGCGCGGCTTCGGTGAGGCCGAATACTGGTTCGCGCTGATCAAGGTCGTCACCGTGGTCGCGTTCATCGGCGTCGGCCTGCTGATGATCTTCGGCATTCTGAAGGGCGCGCCGGGCAACGGCTGGGGCAACCTGACGATCGGCGACGCGCCGTTCGCGGGCGGCCTGCCGGCGTTGATGGGCGTCGCGATGATCGCCGGCTTCTCGTTCCAGGGCACCGAGCTGATCGGCGTCGCGGCCGGCGAATCGGAAAACCCGCGCACGACGATCCCGCGCGCGGTGCGCCAGGTGTTCTGGCGGATCCTGCTGTTCTACGTGTTCGCGATCTTCGTGATCGGCGTGCTGATTCCCTATACCGACCCGAACCTGCTGAAGACGGACGTGACCGACATCGGCGTGAGCCCGTTCACGCTCGTGTTCCGCCACGCGGGCCTCGCATTCGCGGCCGGCGTGATGAACGCGGTGATCCTGACGGCCGTGCTGTCGGCCGGCAACTCGGGCATGTACGCGTCCACGCGGATGCTCTACAACCTCGCGACCGAAGGCCGTGCGCCGAGGATCTTCGCGAAGCTGTCGCGCGGCGGCGTGCCGCGCAACGCGCTGTATGCGACGACGGCCGTCGGCGCGCTGTGCTTCTTCACGTCGCTGTACGGCGACAAGACCGTGTACCTGTGGCTGCTGAACACGTCGGGGATGACGGGCTTCATCGCATGGCTCGGCATCGCGGTCAGCCACTACCGGTTCCGCAAGGGGTACGTGAAGCAGGGCTACGCGCTCGACCAGCTGCCGTACCAGTCGAAGTGGTTCCCGTTCGGCCCGCTGTTCGCATTCGTGCTGTGCCTCGTGATCGCGCTCGGGCAGGACTATCAGGCGTTCCTCGCGAACCGGATCGACTGGGCCGGCGTGGCCGCGACCTATATCGGCATTCCGCTGTTCCTCGTCGTGTGGCTCGGCTTCCGGTTCCTGAAGAAGAGCCGTTTCGTGCGCTACGAGGACATGGAAATCGCGCCGTGGATCGCCGCGAGCCGCGGCGCGCAGCGGCAGCCGGTGGCGAACCGCGAAACCGCGGGCTGACGCGGGCGCGGCGTACAGCCGCGCGGCATGCGATGAAACGGGAAGCCGCGCGCTTCCCGTTTTTTTTGCCCGGCTTTTGCCTGCACGGGGTCAAAGCCGGTTATATTGCCCGACCCTACCGGGCCACGGCCCGGCCGGCGCGAGGCGCGCAGCGCGGATCGGCATCCGGCGCGCGCGCGGTGCGGCGGCCGGCGAGATGCCCGGCGTTTTCATCGTTCCATCCGGGCCGATACGGCCCGCGGAGCGCGCAACCCAGAGGAATCCATGAGCGCATCACCCGCCGAGCGGAAGGCCGGACCCGTTTCCATCGTGCGAATCGAAGCCGCGATCAACGCGTGGCGCGAAGTGTACCCGCCGGCGCCTGACGGCGAGGACGGCTACGCGCTCGACGCCGGCAGCAATTGCCTCGCGGAGCTGTACGGCACGATGATCTGCTACCAGCTGCCGGACGTGCCGCTCGATTCGCTGAGCGACGCGCAGCGCGACGCGCTCTACGCGACCGAGGTGTGACGGACGGCGCGTGACGCCGCCATGCCGCGGCGCCGATCAGGCAACGGGAAGCTCGCGGGCTTCCCGTTTTGCTTTGGGCGGCACGGCGCCGGGGCCGCGCGTGGCGGATTGCGCCGCCTGCGGTATCGTGACGACATCGTCCGGCCAGGGTTGACCGCCGGATCGCTGTCCGGGAGACATCGAACATGGAGTTGAGACACCTCCGCTACTTCGTCGCGGTTGCCGAGGAGCGGAATTTCACGCGGGCGGCCGAACGGCTGCATATCGCGCAGCCGCCGCTGAGCCGGCAGATCCAGCAGCTCGAGGAAGCGCTCGGCGTGCCGCTGTTCGAGCGCAACGCGCGGCCGCTGAAGCTGACCGACGCGGGGCGCTTCTTCTATTCGCACGCGGTGCAGCTGCTCGCACAGACGACCGAGCTCGAATCGATGACGAAGCGGGTCGGCAAGATCGAACGCAGCATGTCGGTCGGCTTCGTCGGCTCGACGCTGTACGGGATGCTGCCGAAGATCATCCGGCGCTTTCGCAGCGAGTATCCGGCCGTCGAGCTGAGCCTGCACGAGATGTCGACGATGGACCAGATCAAGGCGCTGAAGGAAGGGCGCATCGACGTCGGGTTCGGGCGCATCCGCCACGAGGACCCGAGCGTGCGGCGCGTCGTGCTGCGCGAGGAGCGGATGATCGTCGCGCTGCCGGTCGGCCATGTGCTCGACAGCGCGAAGCCCGTGCTGTCGCTGCACGATCTCGTGAACGACACGCTGATCATCTTTCCGAAGGCGCCGCGCCCGAGTTATGCGGACCAGGTGCTCGCGGCCTTTCACGATCGCGCGCTGCAGCCGCGCAAGATCTACGAGACGCGTGAACTGCAGATCGCGCTCGGCCTCGTCGCGATGGGCGAGGGCGTGTCGGTGGTGCCGCACAGCGTGTACGGGCTGAAGCGCGACGACATCAGCTACAAGCCGCTCGACGATCCGAACCTCGTGTCGCCGATCATCATGAGCATGCGGATGCTCGACGAATCGGAGGACATCCGCGCGATGCAGGCGCTGATCTACCGGCTGTACGACGAGGCGCAGATGGAGTATCTGCCGCCGCAGCCCGAATGAACGCGCGGGCGGTGGGGGCTTGCTTGACGCTGGGCGCGGGCGCGGGCCAACATCGCCGGATCCGGCAAGGCCGCCGAGGTGCGGCCGCTTTCATGCAGACGACAGGCACATGACCGACATTCCGATCGAGGAGACAACCGTCGAGACGCCGCAAGGGCGCCTCTTTGCGAAACGCTGGCGCGGCGGCCCGGCGCAACGGGCAGCGGGTGCGCCCGAGCCGGCCGCACCTGAGCCGGCCGCACCGATCGTGCTGCTGCACGATTCGCTCGGCTGCGTCGACCTGTGGCGCGACTTCCCCGCGCAGCTCGCGAGCGCCACGCAGCGCGACGTGATCGCCTACGACCGCCTCGGCTTCGGCCGTTCGGATCGGCACCAGGGGAAGCTCGGCACGACGTTCGTGCGCGACGAGGCCGATCATGCGTTCGCGGCATTGCTCGACCAACTCGATATCGATGCGTTCGTCGCGTTGGGGCACAGCGTCGGCGGCGGGATGGCGGTCGGGTGTGCCGCCGCCTATCCGGCGCATTGCCGTGCGCTCGTGACGATCGCCGCGCAGGCGTTCGTCGAGGATCGCACGCTGGCCGGCATTCGCGACGCGGGGCGGCAGTTCGACGAGCCGGGCCAGCTCGACCGGCTCGCGCGTTATCACGGCGACAAGGCCGAATGGGTGCTGCGCGCGTGGGTCGACACGTGGCTGTCGCCCGCGTTTCGCCACTGGAGTCTCGACGACGATCTGCCGCGCGTGCAATGCGCGACGCTCGCGATTCACGGCGAAGACGACGAATACGGATCCGACGTGCATCCGAAGCGGATCGCCGCGCGCGTCGCGGGGCCGTCGTCGTATCTGTTGCTCGGCCGATGCGGGCACATGCCGCACCGCGAGCGGACCGACGACGTGCTCGACGCGGTGAAGGATTTCCTGACGCGGCATGGGGTGTGAGCGCAGGATGGTCGTGCGATGAGTTGTTGATCCGCCGTTCTGGCCTGAAAACAGAGGAATCGTTCGCGCCTGCGCAGCGAATATTGACCCGCGCGAGACCGACGAGGGGGACTGCATAAGACGACAACCATCGGGTTGAAACAAGAAATGGCGACCTCACGGACGCCGAGTTGAGTATGTGACCGCACTGTGTCGGTATTTTTTCTGAATCGATATTGAGCGGATGGTGTTTTTACCTGGCTGTGAGCAGTTAGGGCTAGATCTCTAATGGAAATGGGCCGGAGATGTCGCTCGAGCGTTTCTTTAAGAATCAACATGTAGTAAATTCCCAGTCTTTCCGGGGTGGTTCTGTGGCGGCACGTGGGGTCGGGGAACCATTTGTTCGCAGCAAAGTGCGGGCATGGGCGCGGGCGTATCCAATAAGAATGTCGAACGAGTGACGCATGAACATGATCGAACTGGCACAGGCCATTCGCGGTGGCCTGATTCAGCAAGACCGGCTGCTGAAATCTGAAATTCCGAGTCTACCCAGCAATACGTTATTACCCCGCAGGGCGGTTACCCATGTCGAATTAGGCCGGGATTTCGCCGTCGAGCTTGACATGGTATCAACGGCTGGCGACATCGAACTGAAGACGCTTATCGCACAACAGATGACGTTGTGGATTCAGCAAGAGGACAAATCTTATCTGCCGATCAACGGCTATATCCATACGGCCCGCCGATTGGGCGCCGATGGCGGCTTGACTGCCTATCAGTTGAGTTTCGCGTCGTGGATGCATTTCCTGAAGTTCCGCAGTGATATGCGGCATTGGCAGGACAAACCGGTCGACGAGATCGTCACGGATGTGTTCAACGCGCATCCTCAGGCGCAAGGGCAATTCCAGTTCGTGTTGTCCAAGCCGCTGCCATCGCGCTCATATTGCCGGCAAAGCGAAACGGACTGGAATTTCGTGCATCGGCTGCTGGAGTCCGAGGGGTTGTACGGCTTCTGGCGACAGGCGAACGACGGCAAGTCGCATACGTTCGTGATCGTCGACGATATCCACAATCTGGACAAGATGTCGCCGGAGACCGTGCGGTTCTACCGCTCAGGCGCGAATAGCGAGGCCAACGCGTTCACCCAGTGGTCCGGATCGCGCACGCTGCAAAGCGTGACCTACACGACCCGAACATTCGACTACAAGGCCCCCGCGTCGTCGTTCAGCCCGAAAGGCACGTCGTTGCCGTCGCGGCTGGATCAAGGGGACTTGCCCAGCCAGCTCGAGATCTATTCGTACACGGGCGCGTACACCTATTCGGATCAGGATCGTGGCGATCATTTGACCCAAATCCATCTTGAAGAATGGGAATCGCGCGCAAAGCGCTTCCATGGCGCGGGCGGTGTCCGTGGAATTGATGCCGGGCTTCGTTTCCGTCTGGAGAATCACCCCGAGCACGACAGCGATTCGGAGAGCCAACGGGAATTCGTTGCGATCAAGGTTTCCCGGTATATCGAGAATAATCTGCCGCTTTCCGAACAAGAAAAGAACTTCCCGCATAGCCTGAAGGGGCGGGTCGATGAAGCCATGGCCGGCTACTCGGGCGACGCGTCGCTCACGATTCGCCATTCCGACGGCAGCGAAGGTTTCTTCCTGGTACAGGTCGAAGCGCAGCGTGTCACGGTCCCGTACCGCAGTCCGTTTGAGCACACGAAGCCGGTGATGCATCTGGAGACGGCGATGGTGGTTGGACCAAAGGGTGAAGAGGTTTATACGGATGCGCTCAACCGAATCAAGATCCAGTTCATTTGGGATCGTCTCAACCCTGGCGACGAGAAGGCCTCTTGCTGGGTGCGCGTTGCGCAATCGGATACGGGCGGAGGGTACGGCGGTATTCACGTTCCGCGTGTCGGCGAAGAGGTCATCGTAGGGCATGTCGGGGGGGACTGTGATCGCCCAATTGTTTTGCATCGCGTATTCAATGGCGCCGTCCGGCCTCAGTGGCACAGCAACGGCATTCTGTCGGGTTACCGGACTAAGGAATACGCCGGGACCGGCTTTAACGAACTAGCGTTGGACGACGCTACTGGACAAAACCGTGTTCGGCTGATGAGCAGCACCGGCAACAGCCTGTTGCATCTCGGGTACCTAGTTGAGCAGAGCGGCAATATGCGCGGCTCGTATCTCGGCAGCGGCTTTGACTTGAAGACGGACCATTACGGTGCTGTGCGAGCGAATCGTGGGCTTTACGTGAGCACGCACTCGAAGGAAATGAGCAGCCAGGCATTGGATGCAGGCGAATCGCGAGGACAACTCGTGAACGCCGAGAGTCTGATGGAGACTTTATCGGATGCCAGTGTCCAGGCTCGCGCGGAAGGCACGAAAGAGGGGTATGGTGCGCTCAAGGCCTTCAGTGCTGCGATGGAGCAGAATACCGCCGGCGCTTCGACGGGCGGTCGAACTGCGGGTGGCGGAATGGGCAATGCAAATGGATTCTCGAAGCCGATATTGCTGATGGCGAGCCCGGCGGGCATTGCGTTGTCCACTCAACAGTCAACGCAAGTTGCAGCAGATCAGCACGTTAACCTCGTCAGCGGCGAAAGTACGCACGTTGTGGCCGGCAAATCCCTGCTTGCGACCATCGGTGAAAAGCTCAGTATCTTTGTTCAGAACGCTGGCATGAAGCTGTTTGCGGCCCACGGGAAGGTGGAACTCCAGGCGCAAGGAAATGCCATGGCACTCGCCGCCCTCAAGGACGTCACAATCACAAGCAGCAATGGAAGAGTAGTGCTGTCAGCTGAAAAGGAGATCTGGGTCGGAGCGGGCGGCTCATACATCAAGATCAGCGGTAGCGGGATCGAAAACGGCACGCCCGGGCAGATCCTGGAGAAGTGTGCATCGTGGGAAAAGACTGGCGCAGCAAGCGCAACGGTGCCCCTGCCCGTCATGCCAATAACGAAGCAGGAATCCGGCGACCAGCACTTTGTGCTTCGATCGCATGACGGTAAGCCAGTCCCGAATCAGAAATACCGAATGTCGATCGGCGATGACGTAATCGAAGGCACGACCGATGCGAGCGGAAAAACGCAAGTCGTGGAAGGCTACGTCGGACAGCCCGTCCACTTTGAAATCGTGGATGACGTCTACGACGAGCATTTCGTCGTGCGAGATGCTTTTGGCGAGCCGATCGCGAACATGCCCTATCAGATACGTGCGGAGGACGGTCGCCTCATCGAGGGCATGACCGATGACGAAGGCAAAACCTCATTGTTTACCAGCGAAAAGATCGTAAAAGTGGATTTGCTCTATAGGCCTGGCAATCATGATGACTATCCCGCAGATACCGGAGTGAACTAATGGATCCAGTTACATTGAGCTCATCCGCGACGAGTGATACGACCATCACAGCGGGCAAGGATTGCACGGCCGGCAGATTCATCACCGAAGACGAAGGTTGGAAGGTCGTGAACGTGGCGGCCACATGGGAAGGTACGCCATATCGCATGGTTGGCGCTGCGTCGGAAAAGTCCGTTCTCGGAGACTGTTCGGGGTCGACGAACAAGATTTATGTGGAGGCCGGATTTCCCTATCCATATCAGACGACTGCGTCATTTGCGGCTTTTGCGCGAACCACGAATCGCTTTCGTAAAATTGATCCGGCGAAACAGAAGTTGCAGGCGGGAGACGTGTTGCTCTGGGATGGCCATATGGCAATCTATGCGCCGTTTACGCCCGACAACCCGAAATATGACGGAAACCTGTACAAGCGCGGGCAGAAAAAGTACAACAACATGTACACTGCGTTCAATGGCCGGACTCACCACCCATACGGGCCGTACAACATCGAAGTATTTCGGAGCGATCCGTACACGGTGTATCGATACTACATCCTACCGTCTGCCGACGATTGCAAATGATGAAGAGTGCGAAGCGATTTTTGATCGGGGCGGTTATGACGATGGCGGCCACATGCACACAGGCCTTCGAGTTCGAAGATGCGGTGCCGCTGACGATCGGCGCGATACAGGGCAACGCCCGGCCATCTGACGTCGAGGTGTCGCTGGATGGGAAAACAGTCACCGTTTCCGCACGATTGAGTAATGAAACGCATGCTTTGGTGAAGAGGGGGTATTACGCATACACACCACTGTTTCACCGTCTTGGCGCTGGTGAGGAGAATTATGACAAAAGCTTTTCTGATTTGAAGGTGACCTTCAACGGAAAAGCGATTCCGCTCGTCACCGGGCGGCGCGCGTTTTTTCTCGGCAAGGACGTGACCGGCGAGGTAAGGGCGGCAGGCCTGGATCCGCTTCCGAGTGAAGAGAGCGATCTCGCGAAAGTTGCTCGAATTAAACCTCAGTTGGGAATGAAACTGAGCGATGGCCGCGATTGGGAAGGTTTCGTGTCGTACTCCTGGGTCATTCCAGTGCCGGCTGATTCGACGGGCGTATTGACCATCCGCTATCAGGCGCTGCCGCAGTTCAGTCTCGATGAGGTGACGAGTGCGCGTTTTGCCCGTCTCGTCGAGCAGCACTGCGGCGACGTCGCGCAAGTGACACAAAGGTTGCACGCGATGGATGCGGGATCCGGACAGATTCTGGTTCAGCGATACGTGGTGCCCGTTTCCTTCATAAACAGGGCGCCGGTCAAAGTGAGCCTGTCGCAGCCAAGCTCCGACTGGATGGGCGGACGACCGTTGTTGTCGCTCACGTGCGGCTTGACCCCGCGCGACGGTGCGTCGCTTCCTGCAACAGGCCGGATCGACGATTCGGATGCGAATTTATCGATTCTGGTTATTTCGAGCCCGGCCCGTTAACTATCGCTGCAAATCAAAAAATCGTACGACGAACGGCTTACAGTTCTGCAAGTGCATCAGGAGAAACAGGCAATGGCCCAGGCACAAGGAAAGGTCACCCCTAAAAATGATTCGGCAGGCGTTGAGGTCAATATTTGTCAACCCCAATGGATCGATGAGCAAGAAACGTTCAAGATCGCCAACAGTCCTCCGCGTACTGCAAATCTGACGTTCTCTGGGGCAGACCTTAATTACCTGGCCCGGGTGTTGTATGCGGAGTCGAGCGGAGCAGGGATACTGCCCGATGAAAGCGATCGCCGGATTGAGAAAGAGGCTCTGTTGAACGTTTTCTATTTCAGATTGAATCGAAAGGGATATCCAAGAAACGATTACATTGCTAAGACGTTTTCCATGGTTTGCAATGCTACTGGTCAATTTGACTCGTTGCAGCCGAAGCCGAGGCCGAAATTCATTAATTCCGGAAATCCGAAGTATAAGGCGTTGGGAAAGAACGAGTGTTCTGATTTGCAGGAATCGATCGACGCAGTGAAGGCTTTCATTGCAGGTGGACCGAACTCGAAATATATATACGATAACTTCAGATCCCGCTCCTCGCGTCATAGTGGCACGATTATCGGAAACTCAAAGTTTTGGCTTTCGGAATTGGGTAAGGAAGAATCCGATGCAGTGCGCTAAATGGATCAAGACTACGCTCGCTGCAGCCTTGTTTGCATTCGGGGGCGCGGCAAGCGTCGCTGATGCGGCGAATTCAGGCGCAGACAATCCGGTACACAAGCTGGAGATCGGTCGGCTGACGATTTTCCAGAAGTACTCGGAGTACCTGCGGTTCGTCTTGGCTGATGACAGGCAAATCGCCGTGACCGATACGGCGGGCTTCTATTGGCCATTGGTGAGCGCCGACGCGCAGGGGCGCTTCTACATCGGCAACAGGGTCATCGATAGCGCCAATGGTCGTGTGGTAAAAACCGACGCAGATCGACGAGCCATCGTCCTCGGCGCTCATTACACCGTGTCTGCTGACGATGTTCATCATTCGGTGAAGGTCCGGCGTGGTGGGCACGAGTGCGAAGTCAATGTCAGGAAACTGGGCCTTGATCCGGCAGACGGAAGTGCCAGCGAGTTTCTGCGCGGTGTCGTCCGCTTCGTTGATGCGGACGGGCCGCTGGTCGGCCTGGTAACGTTGGGCGGCAATCAGGCCGGCGATACCCGTTATCTTGCCGTCAGTATTTCGCCCGAGACATGCGCCGTAAAATCGACCGATCTCGGCAACCCGGATTATCTGTTTGAACTGGGTTGGACACCGAACGGACATTGGTGGATAACGGGTACGACCGAGGGAACGTTGATCCGTTCCGATGATGGCATCACGTGGGTCACGACCCAATTGCCTGATACGATTTCCCAGGCTGTCAGTGCGTACGTTGCCGATCCGAACCATGTCTGGCTCGCAGCCAATTATGCGCATATGGCGGACAAGGACAATCCCGAGATCGTGTATTCGGAGGATGGTGGCAAGACATGGATGCCGCTCACGTGGCAGAGCAGCTTGATGTCCCGTATCCCGCCATACTGGCTGGAAGGGCAAATGCGTTCCAGAAGCAAGCCTGTCATTAACGAGTCCAAGACTCGCTGACACAAGTCATCGAGCGACGATGCAGGCGGACGGTCGACGTGCTCGCCGCGGTCTGCGAACTCCTGCACCGCTCGGGCGCCTGAGCCCCCGAGCGGGCAGCGGGCATTCAGAACGCGAGCTGGATCGCGAGATCGATCGCCAGTAGCGCAATCGAGAGACCGATCCCGAGGATCACGTTCGGCAGCCGGTGCTCGAAGTCGCGATTGTCGCGGCGCATCGCGGCGCCGAGCAGGAAGATCGCCTCGACGAGGATCTGCAGCCCGACGAACAGCAGCATCAGCAGATACTCGTAACCCATCTGCTTGAACGCGCCGAACTGCATCCCGTGATCGCGGATCCATTGGCCGACGCGCAGCAGTTCGTAGACGAACAGCAAGGCGGGAAACAGGTAGCTGATGAAATAGGTCGGCGCGGTGGCGTGCCGTAGTTCGAGGTGGAAGTGCTGATGCGTGGTTGCCATCACGAATCCCTCCTTGCAACGCATGATTGCGGTCGCGACGGCCGCGCGACGATGTGCCGATACAGGGATTACCCGAGGCGTCGTGCGCAGCCGTACGTCGCCAGCATACTGCCGCGCGGGAAATTTGGCATGCGATGCATGCGTTCGTCGTAAAAATGCATATGCGCCGCGCGACGCGGCTATCGCACCGTATTCACCGGATGCGCTGCGCTGGCCGGTTCTGCGTCGCTCGATGCTTTACCGGTACCGTTCAGCGTTTCGCTTCCGCGCCTTCGACAAACAGCTTCGCGACCGCCTGGAACTCCCGTTTCAGCGACAGGCCCGGCACGGTCAGCCAGCGCAGCATCGCCGCGAGATACAGGTGATGGAACCACGTCGCGAGCTGGTCGGCCCGCAGCGTGCCGTTCAGTTCGCCTGATTGCTGCCCGGCTGCGATCAGCTGCTGCCACACGAGCGCGATATCGCTGCCGCTCTCGTTGCCGCTTTCCGGTTCGGCCACGCCGATGCTCAGGAAGCGATGGCGCAGATACGCGAGCAGGTACGCGGGATGCTGCTCGCACCACGCGGCCGATGCATCGAGCACGCAGCCGATGCGCGACACGAACGTCTTGCGCCGCGCGACATCGCGCTGCAGATGGGCGAGGTCGCGCGCGAGTTCACCTTCGAGCCAGTGCGCGAGCACGGCTTCCTTCGTCGCAAAGTGGTTGTACAGCGTGCGCTTCGCGACATCGGCCTGCGCGGCGATCTGCTCCATCGTGACGGCATCGTAACCGTGCGCGTCGAACAGGCGTGCGCCGGTGGCGGCGAGGTGCGCGAGCATCTGGATGCGCTTGCGCGCGCGGCGGCCCGGATCGTCGGTCGGAGTCGGCATGGCGAGGGATCGGATGAAAGTGTACGAATTGCATTAGTATACGACGTGCACTTTTATGAATCCACCTGCCACCGTCGGGTGCAAGGAGTCACGCATGAAACTCGTCATCGCCACCTACGGCACCGAGGGCGACACGCGCCCGCTCGCGGCGCTCGGTCGTGCGCTGATCGATGCCGGCCATGACGTCCGGTTGCTGGCCGACGCGGCAACGCTCGGCTCGGCCGCCATGCTCGGCGTGCCGTCGGCGGCGTTGTCCGGCGATATCCGCCGCGCGATTGCGCCGGAGGGCGCATTGGCCGATGCAGTGCGCGGGCGCGGCGGCTTCAACGACACGTCGAAGGCGCTCGCGGCGATCGCCAATGCGAACACGGCCGCGTGGATGCGGCAGGTCGCGGATGCGTCGGCCGGGTGCGATGCGATCCTCGTGTCGGGGCTCGTATCGTTCGTCGGCTTGTCGGTTGCCGAGTATCGCGGCGTGCCGGCGATCGGCGCCGGCATGATCCCGATTACGCCCACCGCGGCATTCGCATCGCCGTTCCTGCCGCCGCAGAAGGTGCCGCGCTGGCTGAACCGCGCGAGCCACCGGTTCGTGAACGCGCTGTTGTGGCAGGCGTTCAGGCAGTCGACGAACGCGGCGCGCGCGAGCGTGTGCGGGTTGCCGCCGCGCAGGCGGGTGTGGACCGATCACCCGATGCTGTACGGCGTGTCGCCGGCACTGCTGTCGGGCCCGGCCGACTGGCCGTCGCAGGCGCTGGCTTGCGGCCAGTGGCGAATCGATGCCCATGAATGGGAACCGCCGCCTGATCTCGCGGCGTTTCTCGACGCGGGCGATCCCCCCGTGTACATCGGTTTCGGCAGCATGGCCGGTTTCGATCGCGCCGGGATGGCCGATGCGCTCGTGCGCGCGCTCGCCGGCCGGCGTGCGCTGTTCCATCCGGGCTGGAGCGGTATCGACGCGTCGATGCTGCCCGCGCACGTTCATGTGATCGGCGATACGCCGCATGACCGGCTGTTCCCGCGTGTGTCGATGGCGATCCATCATGGCGGGTCGGGCACCACGCATTCGGCTGCGCGGGCCGGCATTCCGTCCGTCGTCGTGCCGTTCGCGGGCGATCAGTTCTTCTGGGCGAACCGGCTGCAGCGGCTCGGCGTCGCGGATGCGCCGGTCGCGGGGCGGCGCGTGGACGCCGCCGCGCTTGCGCGGGCCATTGCGTTCGCGGAGCGCGGCGACACGAAGGCGCGCGCAACGGAACTCGGCGCACGCATCGCGCGGGACGAAGGCCTGACGCTGGCCGTCAGTGCGATCGAGCGCCGGGGACGGCCGGGCGCGCGGTGAGCCCGCGCGTCGACGTCAGAAATGCCCGGTGAAGCGATAGCGGCTGCCCGGGTGCCACAGGTTGGCGACCGACGCGACCATCCCTTGCGACCACGTGCGTCGATGCAGCAGCAGGCACGGCTCGCGGTCGTCCATCGTCAGGTGGCGGCGTGTTTCGGCGTCGGGCATCGCGGCCTCGATCCGGTATTCGACGCGCTGCAGCGGCGCGACGCGCGTCAGGTACTGGTTCGGCGTCGTCGTCGTGAAGTCCTGCAATGCGTATTCGGGCGCGCAGGCCGGATTGACCCAGCGTTCCTCGAGCTGCACGGGCGTGTCGTTCTCGAAGTGCAGCACGCGCGAATGGAAGATCGGGCTGCCGGTGTCGAGCTGCAATTCGTCGGCGAGCTTTGCGTCGGCAACGGCCGCGCCGACCAGCAGCACCTGCGCGCGATAGCCGTGGCCGCGCGCGGCGACTTCGTCCGAGATGCTGCGGATCGCGACGAGCGTCGATTCGTACTTCGGCGACGCGACGTACGTGCCGGAGCCGCGCGTGCGCGTGAGCACCTGCTCGGCGGTCAGTTCGCGCAGTGCGCGGTTCACGGTCATCCGCGCGACGTTGAATTCGCGCGCGAGTTCGTTCTCCGACGGCACCTGGTCGCCTTCCGCCCATTCGCCGGCATGAATGCGCGCGAGGATGAAGTCCTTGATTTCCTGATAGATCGGTGTGGTCATGGGATCACGGTTCCAGAGTCGGCGGCGGCCCGCCGCCGAATGCCGATCCGGCGCGCGCCCGGCGCCGAGTGTACCGGTTTCGCGGGCGTGCGGGCCCGGATTTCCCGAATGATCCCTGTTCGGCCGGCGCGCGTCCATGCGGGATTGCACAGAGCGGCCGGCCCGCGGCAGTCCGCGCGCGGTCAGAACCGATGCCGGATGCCGACCGTCGCGACCACCTGCGTGTTGGTCGACGAAGCCGCGAGCCCCGTCACGTTCGCGAAGCCGAGCGTCGCGCCCGACGGCACGCCGAACTGGTGCTGGTAGACCGTCTCCGCATACACGTCGGTGCGCTTGCTGAGCGCGTAGTCGGCCATCAGCGTCACCTGGTGCCATTTCGGCCGGTGGCTGCCGGTGGCGTCGTCGTAGCGGCCATCGGTGAACGTATAGGCGCCCGCGAACGAGACGGCCGGTGTCAGCGTGTAGCGCGCGTTGACCTCGAAGTTGTCGAAACGCAGCGCGTTCAGCGCGCCGGGCAGCGACGACGCGGCCGTTTCGTCGAACATCGAGTGCGTCCACAGCGCGCCGACCGTCAGCCGGTCGAAGGCGTAGCTGCCGCCCGCGCCCATCACGCGCTGGCGCACGGCCGGGAAGTTCGGGCCGTCGTTCGTCGACAGCGCGCCGCCGGCCGTCAGCCCGCCGCGGTTGAGCTGCAGGTACGCGGCGCCGAGGCTGACCGGCCCGTTCGCATACGACACGCCCGCACTGTACGTGCGGTTGTTCGCGAAGCCGCCGGCCGCGTTGCTGAACCCGTACAGGCCGCCGAACTGCCAGCCGGCGAGCGTCGGGCTCGTGTATTTCACCGCGTTGTCGATGTAGAACGAATCGTCGATGTTGTCGTTGTCGAACGGATGCGACGCGAGATTGTTGCCGTCGCCGTTGTTCGCCATCGCGAGCGGGCCGAGGTAGTCGACCACGGCATCGTATTGGCGGCCGAGCGTCACCGCACCGTACCGGTCGCTCTGCAGGCCGACGTACGCGCGGCGGCCGAACATCGTGTTCCGGTAGGACTGCGTGCCGTTGTTCAGGTTGAAGCCGTTCTCGAGGCGGAACAGCGCATGCAGGCCGCCGCCGAGATCCTCGTTGCCGCTCAGGCCGAAGACCGTATTCGACAGCAGGCCGCTGCCTTGCTGCCACGCGCTTTTACCCGACTGGTTGTTCGTATAGGCGATGCCCGCATCCAGCATCCCGTAGAGCGTGACGCTGCTTTGCGCATGCGCGGCGGCGCCGAAGAATGCGAGGGAAAGGGTACCGACGACTGCTTTTTTCATTGTGAGTGCTTCCTGGAAAGGCCCGTCGCGACGGGAACGACGATTCGTCGCGCGTTCGCGCCGGAACACGCGTTCGAATCGATGAATCGATGAATCGTTGAAAAGGGGAGGCGGCGCGTGACGCGTGTCACGCGCGGCCGCGGCGAACGCCGCTAGTGCTGCAACAGGCGGATCGTGCCGAACTCGGCGGCCGGCAGCAGGCGGAGGATCGACAGGATGGCCGGCGATGCCTGCGACCGTGCGACCTCGAGCTCGATGCAGGCGCGCCCGGTGCGCTTGTCGATAGCGGCCGTGTAGAAATTGAGCGCGGCGCCGACCGCCTGGTGCAGCAGGCGCCGCACGACGGCGAGGTTGTCGGATTCGACGCGGATCGACAGCAGCACGCGTTCGTCGGCAGGGTACCGGCGCCGCGAACGAACGGGCGGCAGAGCGCGTGAAGCGGCGGTTTCGGTTCTGGTCGGTTTCATGCTGGCACCCCGGTCGCATCGTGCTCCGCACCGCGGAGATCTCGTCTTTGACATGCCGCCCATTCTAGGAATCGCGGTGACGATACGGTGTATAGACTCGCGCGGGCCCTGAAAAGAACGCATAAAAATGCCCGTCGGCCGGCTTTCGTCTTTACAGCTTTTTTATTCCTTGTAAAGAAATTGAACACCGCTTTGATACGCGGATTTCTACACTGTCGCATCCCATTCGCCAGACGAGCATGGGGGCGTCACGCGGGCCTGCGCCGGCAAGGCAAGGCCCGCCACGCCGACGATCGCGCGGTGTCGCCGCGCATATGAAAAAAGGGGAAAGCCATGTTGTGGATCACCGGCGCGCTGTCGCTCGCGCTCTTTATCTATCTGTTTCATGCATTGATCAAACCCGAGCGGTATTGATCGGCGCGATTCAACAGGAATTCGAAAAATATCGGTGGATGTCATGAGCGATCTGCTTTTCATTCTGTTCACGCTCGCGTTCTTTGCCTTGACGGCCGGTTTCATCACCGGCCTTGACCGGATCTGAGCGAGCGTCGACATGTTCAACAATCTCATTCAATTCGCGATCGTTCTCGCGATCATGCTGGCGCTGGTGCCCGTCGTCGGGAAATGGCTCGCGCACGCCTTTACGAGCCCGCGCCACGCGTGGGTCGAACGCCGTACCTATGCGCTGCTCGGCGTGAATCCCGACGAAGCGATGTCGTGGCAGCGCTACGGCATGGTGCTGCTGCTCGGCAATGCCGGGATGATGCTGCTCGGTTATCTGCTGCTGCGCATCCAGGACACGCTGCCGTTCGATGCACTGCAGCGCGCCGCGCAAAGCCCGGACCTCGCGTTCAACACCGCCGCGTCGTTCATCACGAACACGAACTGGCAGGCGTACGCGGGCGAGAGCAGCCTGTCGAACTTCTCGCAGATGGCCGTCATCACGTTCCTGATGGTGGCCAGCGCGGCGACCGGCATCGCGGCCGCGGGCGGCTTCATCCGCGGGCTGAGCCGCAAGAGCGCGGCGGACATCGGCAACTACTGGGTCGACTTCACGCGCGTGACCTATCGCGTGCTGCTGCCGCTCAGCTTCGCGATGGCGCTCGTGTACGTGTGGCAGGGCATGCCGCAGACGCTCGCGTCCGATGCGTGGGCGACCACGCTCGAAGGCGCGCGCCAGCAGATCGTGACGGGGCCCGTTGCCAGCCTCGAATCGATCAAGCACATCGGCACGAACGGCGGCGGCTTCTTCAGCATGAACGCCGCGCATCCGTTCGAGAACCCGACGCCGCTCACCAACACGCTGCACATGCTGTCGATGCTGCTGATTCCGTCCGCGCTGACATACACGCTCGGCACGATGATCGGCCGGCGCCGCCAGGGCTGGGTGATCCTCGGTGCGTTCGTCGTGATGTTCGTCGGCTTCCTCGCCGTGATCTATTCGGCCGAGCAGCACGGCAATCCGCTCGTGGCCGGGCTCGGCGTCGACCAGCAGATGAGCGCCGCGCAGCCGGGCGGCAACATGGAAGGCAAGGAGATGCGCTTCGGCATCGCGCAGACGAGCCTGTTCGCCACCGTCACGACCGCCGCGACCACCGGCTCGGTCGACGCGATGCACGACTCGCTGACGCCGCTCGGCGGCCTCGTGCCGATCGTGCAGATGATGCTGAACAACGTGTTCGGCGGCGACGGCGTCGGGCTGATCAACCTGTTCACGTTCGCGATCCTCACGGTGTTCCTGGTCGGGATGATGATCGGGCGCACGCCGGAATTCCTCGGCAAGAAGATCGAGGCGCGCGAGATGAAGCTCGTGATGCTCGCGGTGCTCGCGCATCCGTTCAGCATCCTCGGCTTCACCGCGCTGGCCGCGATGCTGCACTCGACGATGGACAGCCTCGCGAACCTCGGCCCGCACGGCTTCAGCGAAGTGCTGTACGCGTACACGTCGGGCACCGCCAACAACGGCTCCGCGTTCGCGGGCCTGAACGCGAACACGCCGTTCTTCAACACGACGATCGGCTTCGCGATGCTGATCGGCCGCTACCTGACGCTGCTGCCGATGCTCGCGGTCGCGGGCAGCCTCGCCGCGAAGAAGAGCGTGCCGGAAAGCGCGGGCACGCTGTCGACGTCGACGGGCCTGTTCGCCGGCATGCTGGTCTTCGTGATCCTGGTCGTCGGCGGCCTCACGTTCCTGCCCGCGCTCGCGCTCGGCCCGGTCGTCGAGCACCTGCTGATGTCGGGCGGCCAACTGTTCTGAGGAAAACATCATGATGCAAGGCAATCGCCAGGCAGCGGCCGCCGCCGCGCCGGCACCCGGTTCTTCGTTCGGCGCGGCGACGCGCGGCCTCGTGCGGCCCGTGATCGCGTCGTCGGTGCTGTTCATGCTCGTCACGGGCATCGCGTATCCGCTGCTCACCACGGGCGTCGCGAACGTGCTGTTCCCGTCGCAGGCGCGCGGCAGTCTCGTGGAGCGCAACGGCACGACGATCGGCTCGACGGTGATCGGGCAGTCCTTCACGCGCGCGGGCTACTTCCACGGGCGGCCGAGCGCGACGACCGGCACCGATCCGGCCGATCCGTCGAAGACGGTCGAACAGCCGTACAACGCGGCCGGCAGCGGCGCCAGCAACCAGGGGGCAACCAGCAGGAAGCTGCTCGCGGATATCGCGCAGCGGGTACGCGCATACCGGCAGGAGAACGCGCTCGCCGCCGGCACGCCGGTACCGGCGGATGCCGTGACCGCGTCGGCATCGGGGCTCGATCCCGAGATCTCGGTGGCGAACGCGCGGCTGCAGGCGGCACGCGTCGCGCAGGCACGCGGCGTCGATGCCGCACAGGTCGCGGCGCTGGTCGAACGCATCGCATCGCCGCGCCAGCTCGGCGTGCTCGGCGAACCGCGCGTGCGCGTGCTCGACCTGAACCTCGCGCTGGATCGCGCATTCGGCCAGGCGGCCGGCGCGAAGTAATGGCAGGAACCACGGAGTCACTCATGTCCCATATCGAAACCCCGATCAATCCGGCGGCGCTCCCGGTCGGCGCCGTGCCGCCGATGCGCCGGACGGCCGTGCTGCGCGAGGCCTTCCGCAAGCTCGCGCCGCGCGTGCAGTTGAAGAATCCCGTGATGTTCGTCGTCTATCTCGGCAGCATCGTCACGACCGTGCTGTGGCTGCAGGCGCTGACCGGCGCGGGCGATGCGCCGGCCGGCTTCATCTTCGCGGTCGCGTGCTGGCTGTGGTTCACCGTGCTGTTCGCGAACGCGGCCGAGGCGCTGGCCGAAGGGCGTGGCAAGGCGCAGGCCGACGCGCTGCGTGCGGCGCGCAAGCGCGTGTATGCGAAGGTGCTCGACGAGCCGAAGCGGTACGGCAGCACCAGCCATCGCGTGCCGAGCGACGAACTCGCCGCCGGCAGCATCGTGCTCGTCGAGGCCGGCGACACGATTCCCGCCGACGGCGAAGTGATCGACGGCGTCGCGTCGGTCGACGAATCGGCGATCACCGGCGAATCCGCGCCCGTGATCCGCGAGTCGGGCGGCGATTTCTCGTCGGTGACGGGCGGCACGCGCGTGCTGTCCGACTGGATCGTCGTGAAGATCACCGCGCAGCCGGGCGAGGCCTTTCTCGACCGGATGATCGCGATGGTCGAGGGCGCGAAGCGCGGCAAGACGCCGAACGAAGTCGCGCTGACGATCCTGCTCGTCGCGCTGACGATCATCTTCCTGCTCGTGTGCGCGACGCTGCTGCCGTTCTCGCAGTTCAGCGTGCTGCTGAACGCGTCGGGTTCGGCGGTGAGCCTGACCGTGCTGATCGCGCTGCTCGTCTGCCTGATCCCGACGACGATCGGCGCGCTGCTGTCGGCGATCGGCATCGCGGGGATGAGCCGCATGATGCGCGCGAACGTGCTCGCGACGTCGGGCCGCGCGATCGAGGCGGCCGGCGACGTCGACGTGCTGCTGCTCGACAAGACCGGCACGATCACGCTCGGCAACCGCGAGGCCGTGCAGTTCCGGCCGGCGCCGGGCGTGGACGAGCGTGCGCTGGCCGAGGCCGCGCAGCTGTCGTCGCTTGCCGACGAGACGCCCGAGGGGCGTTCGATCGTCGCGCTCGCGAAACAGCGGTTCTCGCTGGAAGGCAAGACGATCGACGGCGGTTTTGCCGTGCCGTTCAGCGCGCGCACGCGGATGAGCGGCCTCGATATCGGCGGGCGGCAGGTGCGCAAGGGCGCGGCGTCGGCGATCCGCGCGCACGTCGATGCGCTCGGCGGCGCGTTTCCGCAGGCGGTCGAGACGGCCGTCAACGAAATCGCGCGGCGCGGCGGCACGCCGCTCGTCGTCGCCGACGGCGCCCGCGTGCTCGGCGCGATCGAGCTGAAGGACATCGTCAAGCACGGGATCGCCGCGCGCTTCGCCGAGTTGCGCAAGGTCGGCGTGAAGACCGTGATGATCACCGGCGACAACCGCCTCACCGCGGCGGCGATCGCGGCGGAAGCCGGCGTCGACGATTACCTGGCCGAAGCGACGCCCGAGGACAAGCTGCGGCTGATCCGCGAGCACCAGGCGAAGGGCCATCTCGTCGCGATGACGGGCGACGGCACCAACGACGCGCCCGCACTCGCGCAGGCCGACGTGGCCGTCGCGATGCACAGCGGCACGCAGGCGGCGAAGGAGGCGGCCAACATGGTCGACCTCGACAGCAACCCGACGAAGCTGATGCAGGTGGTCGAGGTCGGCAAGCAGATGATCATGACGCGCGGCGCGCTGACCACGTTCAGCGTCGCCAACGATCTCGCGAAGTATTTCGCGATCATCCCGGCCGCGTTCGTCGCGACCTATCCGGCGCTCGGCGCGCTGAACGTGATGGGCCTGCACAGCCCGACGTCGGCGATCCTGTCGGCGGTGATCTTCAATGCGCTGATCATCGTCGCGCTGATCCCGCTCGCGCTGAAGGGCGTGAAGTATCGCGCGGAGCCGGCCGGGAAGCTGCTGGGGCGCAACCTGCTGATCTACGGCGTGGGCGGAATCGTCGCACCGTTCATCGGCATCAAGCTGATCGACATGCTGTTGACGCCGTTTATCTGACCGAACGCGCCGTCGCGGCCCCGCTCACGCCTTCGCGGCGTGCGCGGGGCCGTTCGGCGTTTCAATTGCCGGAAGCGATCATGGATGTGAATGTGAACGTGAAGGATGCGCATCGACGGGCAACGGGGCGGCGGGACACCGCTGCCCGCCGCAGCGGGGCCGGCGCGCGCCGCGACCGCTGGCGAGCCGTGCTGCGCGCGTGCGCGGCGCTGGCCGACCGCATCGCGGGCGCGGGGCCCGATACGCGGCCGGCGCTGGCCGTGCGCGAGGCGCACCCGCGCACGCATGCGTGGGTGTCGCAGTACGCGGTGCCGCTGCTGCTCGCCACGCTCGTGTGCGCGCTGGCGACGCTGGCGGCGAGCGCGCTGCTGCGCGTGTTCGACCTGTCGAACGTCGTGATGCTGTTCCTGATGACCGTCGTGCTGATCGCGCTGCGGCTCGGCCGGCTAGCCGGTGCGTGGGCCGCGTTCGTCTGCGTCGGCTGCTTCGACTTCTTCTTCGTCGAGCCGAGGCTGTCGTTCGCGGTGTCCGATACGCAGTACGTGTTCACGTTCGCTCTGATGCTCGCCGTCGCGCTCGCGATCGGCCAGCTCGCGGCACGCCTGCGCGCGGAGGCGCGGGCCGCGCGCGCGAACGAGAAGCGCTCGGCCGCGCTCGCGCGTGTCGCGCACGACCTGTCGGCGGCGATCGAAACCGAACAGATCGCGTCGATCTGCACCGGCACGATCGCGCCGCTGCTCGGCGTGCGCGTCGCGCTCGTGCTGCCCGATGCGGACGACCGTCTGATGCCGGCGCCGCACGCCGCGTTCGTCGAAGCGCCGATCGCGCGCTGGGCCTACGAGCATGCGCGCGGCGCCGGGTGCGGGCTGCCGCCGTTCGAGCGCGCGGCCGCGCAATACCTGCCGCTGAAGGCGCCGATGCGCGTGCGCGGCGTGCTCGTGCTGTTCGGCGACGCGCAGCCGGTACCCACGGACCCCGACGATCGCCGCCTGATCGACGCGCTGTGTTCGTCGATCGCGATGGCGCTCGAACGCGTGCACTACGTCGGCGTTGCGCAGCACACGCTCGTCCGGATCGAAGGCGAGCGGCTGCGCAACGCGCTGCTCGCCGCCGTGTCGCACGACCTGAAGACGCCGCTGACCGCGATCCGCGGGCTCGCCGAGACGCTGGAGCGGCCCGAGCGGCTGGCCGACGGGCAGCCGGCCGCGCTCGCGCACGGCATCCGCAACCAGGCCGAGGCGCTGCACGGGCTCGTCGTGAACCTGCTCGATCTCGCGCGGATGCAGAGCGAGGGCGTGCGGCTGAATCGCGAGTGGCACATGCTCGACGAGATCGTCGGCAGCGCGCTCGCGCATTCGGCCGGCGTGCTGGCCGGCCGCGACGTGAGCGCCGACCTGCCGGCCGATCTGCCGCTGATCGACGTCGACGCACTGCTGATCGAGCGCGTGCTGATGAACCTGCTCGACAACGCGGCGAAGTACGCGGGCGCGGATGCGGCCGTGGCGGTGCGCGCACGCGTGTTCGGCGAAACGCTGTACGTGTTCGTCGAGGACGACGGGCCCGGCTTCGTCGCGCGCAACACCGAGCCGCTGTTCGAGCCGTTCGAGCGCGAGCGCAAGGAATCGTCGATCAGCGGCGTGGGGCTCGGGCTCGCGCTGTGCCGCAGCATCGTCAACGCGCACGGCGGCTCGATCCGCGCGGTGCCGCTCGATCCGCACGGCGCGCGGTTCGAGATTCGCCTGCCACTGGGTGCGCCGCCCGACATCGAACACGAGAGCCGGACATGATCAGATCGCGCGTACTTATCGTCGAGGACGAATCGGACATCCGCCGTTTCGTGCGGATGGCACTGGAACAGGAGGGGCTCGACACCTGCGAGGCGTCGACGGCCCGCGAGGCGCGGATGTACGCGTCGAGCAGCAAGCCCGATCTCGTGATCGTCGATCTCGGGCTGCCGGACGACGACGGCAAGACGTTCATCCGCGAACTGCGCGAATGGTCGACGGTGCCGGTGATCGTGCTGTCGGCGCGGCAGCAGGAGGTGGAGAAGGTCGCGGCGCTCGACGCGGGCGCGGACGATTACCTGCCGAAGCCGTTCGGCGTGCCCGAACTGCTCGCGCGGGCGCGCGCGCAGTTGCGGCGCGCGGCGTTCGTGTCGGCCGACGGGCAATCGTCGTCGATCGTGCGCTTCGGCGACGTGACCGTCGATCTCGGCAAACACGAAGTCGCCCGCGGCGGCGAGCCGGTTCATCTGACGCGCCTCGAATTCCGGCTGCTCGCCGCGCTGATTCGCGCGCGCGGCGGCGTGGTCGCCGCGCGGCAATTGCTGGCCGAGGTGTGGGGGATCCACGACGCGGAACGCGCGCACTACGTGCGCGTGTACATGACGAACCTGCGGCAGAAGCTCGAACCGGTGCCGGCGCGCCCGCGGCACCTGTTGACGGAACTGCAGTTCGGCTACCGGCTGGTCGGTCTGGAAACGGTCGGCATGACGGACGGGCAGCGTGATGCGGCGTCGGCAGGTCTAGACAGGTGAAAACCCGCTCCCGGCCACGAACCTGCGCACGGAGAAAGCTGTCGTTTAGCTCGATGTAATTCGTAATTAATTGAAATTGAAGGGAATTTACGACCCACGACCATAATCCGCCGACAATTAGAGATAAACACGGATTGCTGGTGGTGCGCCTGCGCGGGCAAAGTTGTATGTACAACTTGGGCGGTCGCCGGAGGAGGCGATGCCCGGGTTGGAAGGGTTCACGGCGGGGCGCCGTGCCGGCCGCGCCGGTGCGGGCTGTCCGACGGGACCCTTGCCCAGTTCGTCCACGACAGGAACGTCATGAAGAAACTCGCGCTCAGTATTGCCCTCGCCTGCATCGCGGTCGGTGCCCACGCCAAGGATTGGTCGACGATCCGGTTCGGCGTCGACGCCAGCTATCCGCCGTTCGAATCGAAGGACGCAAGCGGCAAGGTCGTCGGCTTCGACGTCGATCTCGGCAACGAGATCTGCGCCCGCCTGAAGGCGAAGTGCGTGTGGATCGAGAACGACTTCGACGGGATGATTCCCGCGCTGAAGGCGAAGAAGTTCGACGGCGTGCTGTCGTCGATGTCGATGACGCCGGCGCGTGCCGAGCAGATCGCGTTCTCCGACAAGCTGTTCAACACGCCGACGCGCCTCGTCGCGAAGAAGGGCGCGAACCTGCAGCCGACGGCCGAATCGCTGAAGGGCAAGTCGGTCGGCGTCGAGCAGGGGACCATCCAGGAAACCTACGCGAAGACGTACTGGGCGCCGAAGGGCGTGCGGGTCGTGCCTTACCAGAACCAGGACGGCGTTTACCAGGACCTGATGTCGGGCCGCCTCGACGCGGCGCTGCAGGACGCGGTGCAGGCCGACATCGGTTTCCTGAAGACGCCGCGCGGCGCGAGCTTCGACTTCGCCGGCAAGGACATCGACGATCCGAAGACGCTCGGCAACGGCGCCGGCATCGGGCTGCGCAAGGACGACGCCGACCTGAAGGCGAAGATCGACCACGCGATCGCCGACATCATCAAGGACGGCACGTACAAGAAGCTCGAGAAGAAGTACTTCGCATTCGACGTCTACGGCGGCTGACCGTCCGTGCGGCGCGCATCGCTTGCGGCGCGCGCCGCATCCGTTGCCGGGTGCAATCCGCTTCACGGGATGCGTCCGGCTTGATGAGCGGGTCGCATCAGGTAGTGCGCAGATATCGTTTGATGCGCGGTTAATGGCTATTGACAATCCAGCCACTTCGTTCTGGATCCCTTCTATGATCTTCCAAGGATTTGGCCCGCTTCTGTGGGCCGGCACGGTCGAGACCGTGAAGCTCGCGGTGCTGTCGCTGGCCGCGTCGCTCGTTCTGGGCCTCATCGGTGCGAGCGCGAAGCTGTCGACGAACCGCGTGCTCAAGTCGATCGGCACCTTCTACACGACGCTGATCCGCGCGGTGCCGGATCTCGTGCTGATGCTGCTGCTGTTCTACGGGATCCAGATCCTGCTGAACAACTTCACCGACATGCTCGGCTGGGACCAGATCGACATCGACCCGTTCGTGGCGGGCGTCATCACGCTCGGCTTCATCTACGGCGCGTACTTCACCGAGACGTTCCGCGGTGCGTTCCTGTCGGTGCCGCGCGGCCAGCTCGAAGCGGGCTTCGCATACGGGATGAGCGGCTGGCGCGTGTTCCGCCGCATCCTGTTCCCGCAGATGATGCGCTTCGCGCTGCCCGGCATCGGCAACAACTGGCAGGTGCTCGTGAAGGCCACCGCGCTCGTGTCGATCATCGGCCTCGCCGACGTCGTCAAGGCGTCGCAGGACGCGGGCAAGAGCACGCTCGATTTCTTCTTCTTCACGCTTGCGGCAGGCGCGATCTACCTCGCCATCACGACGGTGTCCAACGTCGTGCTGCATCACCTCGAGAAGCGTTATTCCGTCGGCGTCCGGAGGCTCGCACTGTGATCGAACTCGTCAGCCAGTACTGGCAAAGCTATCTCTACACCGACGGCTACCGCTTCAGCGGCCTCGCGATCACGCTGTGGTTGCTGGTCGTGTCGATCGCGCTGGGCTTCGCGCTCGCCGTGCCGCTCGCGATCGCGCGCGCGTCGTCGAACCGCTGGATCTCGGGCCCGGTGTGGCTCTATACGTACGTGTTCCGCGGCACGCCGCTCTACGTGCAGCTGCTGATGTGCTACACGGGCATCTACAGCCTGCAGGTCGTGCACAACCACGTGCTGCTCGACACGTTCTTCCGCAACGCGATGAACTGCACGCTGCTCGCGTTCGTGCTGAACGAATGCGCGTATGCGACGGAGATCTTCGCGGGCGCGATCAAGGCGACGTCGGCCGGCGAGATCGAGGCCGGCATGGCCTACGGGATGTCGCGCTTCAAGCTCTATACGCGGATCATCCTGCCGTCCGCGCTGCGCCGCTCGCTGCCGAGCTACAGCAACGAAGTGATCCTGATGCTGCACGCGACGACGCTCGCGTTCACCGCGACCGTGCCCGACATCCTGAAGGTCACGCGCGACGTCAATTCGGCGACGTACATGTCGTTCCAGGCCTACGGCATCGCGGCCGTGCTGTACGCCGTCGTCGTGTTCACGCTCATCTGGGCGTTCCGCAAGCTCGAGACGCGCTGGCTCGCGTACCTCTCGCCGCGCGGCCATTAACGCATTCGCAAGATTCGCAAGGAAGGACCCAGCATGTACAAGCTTACCGTTGACAACCTGCACAAGAAGTTCGGCGACAACGAGGTGTTGAAGGGCGTGTCGATGAAGGCGAAGGCCGGCGACGTGATCAGCATCATCGGCTCGAGCGGCTCCGGCAAGAGCACGTTCCTGCGCTGCATCAACTTCCTCGAGCAGCCGTGCTCGGGGCAGATCACGATCGGCAGCGAGCCGATCGAGACCACGCGCGACCGCAACGGCTCGCTGCGGGTGGCCGACCAGAAGCAGCTGCAGCGGATGCGCACCAAGCTGTCGATGGTGTTCCAGCACTTCAACCTGTGGGCGCACATGACGGTGCTCGAGAACGTGATCGAAGCGCCGATGGCCGTGCTCGGGGTGAGCAGGGACGAGGCGATCGCGCGGGCGCGCAAGTACCTGGAGAAGGTCGGCCTCGCGCCGCGCGTCGAGGGCATGTATCCGTCGCACCTGTCGGGCGGCCAGCAGCAGCGCGTGGCCATTGCGCGCGCGCTCGCGATGGAGCCGGAAGTGATGCTGTTCGACGAGCCGACGTCGGCGCTCGATCCGGAGCTGGTGGGCGAAGTGCTGAAGGTGATGCAGAAGCTCGCCGAGGAAGGCCGCACGATGGTCGTCGTCACGCACGAGATGGGCTTCGCGCGCAACGTGTCGAATCACGTGATCTTCCTGCATCAGGGAAAGATCGAGGAGGAAGGGAATCCGCAGGAGATTCTCGTGAATCCGAAGAGCGAACGGCTCGGGCAGTTCCTGTCGGGGCGGCTGAAGTAAGCAGGCGGGCGGTGGTGCAGGGTGGAACGCTAAATGCTTGTCTCGCGGAATCCTTTCGATGAAGGAGCACCGCGATGAGCGAGCAGACCACCACCGCTTTTTCCCATGTGAAGCCGCAGGACACCGCGTATCGCGGCGAAGGCCTGCGCGACTTCTTCCTGTATCGCGATCTCGGCATCGCGGCCGCGACGAACGGCAAGGTCGTCGCGCAACTCGTCAGGGCGAATCATGCACCGGAGGCGGGCACCGGCTGGCACCGTCACGAGGCCGAGTTCCATATCGTGATCATGCTGAAGGGCTGGGCGCGCTTCATGTACGGCGAACGGGAGACGCTGGTGGCGGCCGGCGACTGCGTGCATCAGGCGCCGGGGATCGTCCACTATCTGTTCGACTACTCGCCTGACATGGAATACCTGGAGATCGTCGGGCCCGCCGATTTCAAGTCGATCGACGTCGACGGGCCGTGCGCCGTGCCGCCGCCGACGCCGTGGGGGGAGGCCGGCGCGTAGCTGCCCGGTTGCCCCCTGGGCGCGCATCACGCGCACGCTTGCATCAGACCGCCTTCGGGCGGTTTTTTCGTTGTGCGCTTCCTGGAAACTTCCGTGCGTACCGATCACGCCTGCTGCACGTTTCCCCTTCCCCGGCAACGTTCTTTCGAATTCCGAACGGTCGGGAAGCTGAAGATCCGGAAAGAAAAGAAAGGCATTCGTCAGCTTCGACGCGCTGGCCGCGCCGCGATGTCAAAGATCGTCAATTGCGCGGGGCGGCGGTGCACGGCCTGCCGACGACCGGCGTTAAGGAGGTGCCAGCCGGATCGCCGGTTGACCTACCCGGGAGAGTTTCATGAAGCGCATCGCGAAGATCCTGACGGCTACCGCAGTGGCATGTGCGGTTCTTGTTCCGGCGCTTGCCGAAGCGCATTCGCATCGTGTGTGCCACGTCGATCATCACCACCATCGCGTGTGCCGCTGGGTGCGGTAAGCGCGAATTTTCCGGGGCGACCCGGAACGCATTCTTCAGTCAGGCAAATCAGGAGAGGACCATGAAAAAAACGATGTTGATCGCCGCGCTGGTCGCCGGCATGGGGTTGTCGATCGGTGCGTTCGCGCAGGTGCCGGCCAGCGCGCCGGCCGGCACGACCGGTCTGTGCAAGGACGGCTCGTTCTACTCGGGCGCGTCGAAGAAGGGCGCATGCGCGGGCCACAAGGGCGTGAAGACCTGGTACGGCGCCTCGTCGGCGGCAGCCGCGAGCGCACCGGCCGCGGCGCCGGCAACGGCGGCCTCCGCTGCCGCCGCATCCGGCACCGCGCCGGCGAAGAGCGCGGCCGCGACGACCGCGGCGGCAGCGCCGGGCGGCGGCCCGGGCAAGGTGTGGGTCAACGACAGCACGAAGGTCTATCACTGCTCGACCGACAAGTATTACGGCAAGACGAAGCACGGCAGCTACATGTCGGAAGCCGATGCCAAGGCGAAGGGCTACCACGCGTCGCACGGCAAGGCCTGTTCGTAACGCAGGCCGACGCGCGAGCCTGATTCCTCGCGCGTCGTCCGCACGCTGCGGCCACTCACGCCCCGCCAACCTCGGCGGGGCGATTCGTTTTCAGCGCCGTCCGGTTTCAGCGGGCTTGATCCGACGCCGCGGCGGTCGTATCGGTCGCGCCGTCGTGCGCCGCTGCGCGCGCGTCTAGCAGCGCGCGCAGCGTCACGTAGTGCGTGCCGTCCGCGTCGCCTTCCGCGCCCGCGGTGCGATCGTACGGCTCGTTGTCATGGATCGTCGCGCGCACGATCGGATAGATCTGCGTTTCCCAGCGGCTGCCGTTGAACACGCCGTAGTGGCCCGCCCCGGTCTGCACGTGGTGCGTCTTCAGGTACGACGGCAATCCCGAACACAGCTCCTGCGCGGCGACCGTCTGGCCGACCGCGCAGATATCGTCCTTCTCGCCTTCGATCGTCAATAGCGCGGTGCGATGAATCGCCGCCGGCTCGACGAGCCGGTCGCCGACCGTCAGCTCGCCGCGCGCGAGCGCATATTGCTGGAACACCTTCTCGACCGTTTCCAGATAGAACTCCGCGGTGAGATCGGCGGTGGCGAAGTATTCGTCGTAGAAGTGCCGCAGCGTGTCGGCTTTCGCCGGGTCGCCTTTCGCGCGCTCGTAATACAGGTCGGCAAACGACGCCGCGTGGCGATCGGGATTCATCGACATGAACGCGCCGACCTGCACGAAACCCGGATACACGCATCGCTGCGCGCCGACGAAGCCCGCCGGCACGACGCTGATCAGGTTCCGCGCGAACCATTCGATCGGCTGGCTCGTCGCGAGCGCGTTGACCTTGGTCGGGTTCACGCGGCAGTCGATCGGCCCCGCCATCAGCGTCAGGCTCGCGGGCTGCGCCGGATCGCCGCCGGCGGCCATCAGCGCGACCGCCGCGAGCGCGGCGACGGTCGGCTGGCAGACCGCGAGCACGTGCGCGTCCGGGCCGATCTGGTGGATGAAGTCGATCACGTGCATGACGTATTCGTCGAAGCCGAACCGTCCGGCCGTCAGCGGGATGTCGCGCGGGTTTTGCCAGTCGGTGATGTACACGTCGTGGTCGGCCAGCATCGTATGCACGGTGCCGCGCAACAGCGTCGCGAAATGCCCGGACATCGGCGCGACGATCAGCACACGCGGCTGGGGCGCGACCGGCAGCGCCTTGCGGAAATGCAGCAGCGTGCCGAACGGGCTGGCTGCGGCGGCTTCCTCGACGATCGGCACCGTTTTGCCGTCGACGACGACCGACGCGATGCCGAACGGCGGACGCCGGTGCGAGAACGCGCAGCATTCGAGCAGTTCGCACAGCGCGTCGAGCATGCGGCCGGTCGGCGTCGAGGTGGAGGGCGGCCACAGCGACATCGTCGCGCGGGCGGCCGCGGCCCATGCGCGCGCGGGGCGCACGCATTCGGCAGACCATTGATAGAACGGATAGGCAAGCAGATTCATGGCCTTTGCTCGTTGTGCCGCGTTGCATCGAACGAGGCAAGCCATGTGCCAGCCCGCGGCTGGCACGCGCGTTGCACGCGGTTCGGAAGCGCGGCGCCGCAGGCGGCACGCGAGAACCGGCAGGCGCGTGCGATGCGTTGCGGCGCCGGTCTGGCGCCGCGACAGCGTGCGTTGCCGCGCCGGTTCGGCGAATCCGCGGCACCGGCATGGTGCGGGTGAGCCGCGTGGCGTCCGTTTTCGGTGCAGGGGCACGAACGGTTTTGGACAGGGGAGCGACATGGAAGTCACCGGACAGACGACGCTGACCATCAGCAGCCGCAATTACTCGTCGTGGTCGATGCGCGGCTGGCTGCTCGCGAAGCTGAGCGGGCTCGTGTTCGAGACGGTCAGCGTGCCGATCGATGCCGCGTCGCGCGCGGAGTTGCTGCTGCTGTCGCCGTCGATTCTCGTGCCGTGCCTGACGCACGACGGCAACACGGTGTGGGACACGCTCGCGATCGCCGAATACCTGAACGAGATCCGGCCGCAGGCGCGGCTGCTGCCCGAAGACCGGCGAGCGCGCGCGCATTGCCGGTCGATCTGCGGCGAGATGCATTCGGGTTTCAGCGCATTGCGATCCGCGTTGCCGATGAACCTGCGCGCGCATTTCCCCGGCTTCCGGATCTGGTCGCGCGCGCAGCACGACATCGAGCGGATCGTGACGATCTGGCGCGAGTGCCTGGCCGCGTACGGCGGCCCCTGGCTGTTCGGCGCGGAGATCGGGATCGCCGACGCGATGTATGCGCCGGTCGTCACGCGCTTCCTGACCTACGACGTGAAGCTGGAGCCCGATATCGCCGAATACTGCATGCAGGTGCTCGCGCATCCGTTCGTGGCGGAGTGGATCGATGCGGCGAAGGCGGAGCACGAAGACATCGACGAACTCGACATGGAGTTCTGACGCGCGGGATCGCACGTCGCTTTCAATTGCACTACACGCACCGGCATCGAAACGAACGTTTCGATCCGGCAGCGTAACGCGCAAACGTTTTACCTTGATTTCGGTTCGAAGCGAGGACGAATGCCCTAAAGGATGTTGAGCGCGATGACGTAAACGAGTCACGGGGACGACTCGCGATCGCATGCTTCCGACGTGCGACGCGCAGTCCGCAACAATCAGCGCAGCAGGGGAATCGACTTGAATCGTCAGCAATCGTGGACGCGTACGGCGGCGCCCGGGGAAATCATTTATTCCGAGGGTTTTGCGGGCGAGCCCGTCATCTTTCTGATCACCGACGGCAAGGTCGAACTGTCCACGCGATGCGACGACAAGCGTGTCGTCGTCGCGACGCTCGGTCGGGGCGAGTTCTTCGGTGAATCGGCGTTGCTCGCGGCCGAGCCGCGTGCCCATACCGCGAAGGCGCTTTCATTCTGTCAGCTGACGGTCGTGCCGGCCGGCATGCTCGACGAGGAAATCGAGCGTGTGTCGGCGCTGCTGCGTCATATCGTGCGCACGATGATCCGCCGCGTGAAGCGCAAGGACGACCAGCTCGCGACCTATACGCATGCCGACTTCATGCCGGGCGTGCTGTCGTATGCGCATGTGCTGGCGCTGATGGCGGGCGCCGATGCGCGCGAAGCCGGCGACGCGTGGACGCGCCGGCCGATGCAGGCCCATGCGGCCGAAACGTCGGTGCCGCTCGCCGAAGTGATCCGCAAATGCCGTGCGATCGCCGGCCACTCGCGGCCGCACGTGCTCGCGATGCTGCGACGCATGGAGAAGCTCAATCTCGTCACGATCGAGGCGGCGCAGGCGGACCACGCCGGCGGGGCGGCCGATTACGCGGCGTCGTCGGATGCGCGCCAGGTCGTCACGTTCGACGCCGCGCGCGTGATCGATCGCGCGCAACAGGTTGCCGATCACGATCTCGACCTGTCGATCAACAGCGAACTCGAGCTCATCGAGCTCGCCGATCTCGAATCGCTGATCGGCGTCGAGAAGACGATGCTGCTCAACAAGCTGTCGAACGGCGAGATTGCCGACGAAGTGTTCGCGTTCCGCAAATCGAAGGTGCTCAGTTACGTCGAGCAGAAGGGCGTCGCGTACTTCTCGCGGCGCAACGCGCGTCGCGGCGGCGACGTGCGCGCGCTGGAGGATCTCGTGTGGATCGACCAGCGCACGCTGTTCGACGTCATCAGCGCGTTCGACACCTACGATCTCGCGAAGCTGATCGCGAATCTCGACGATCGCGCGGTGGCCGACAAGCTGTTCTCCGTGATGACCGAGGCGCGGCGCAACGAGGTGTCGTGGGTGATGCGTCGCGAGCTCAAGCTCGATCCGGTCGAGATCGAGGACATCGAGCGGCGCGTGCTGGATGCCGTTCGCGCGGCGAAGGCGCCGGCGGCGGGCACCACGCCCGTCGCATCGGCATCGGATGCATGACCAAGGGGGCGCGCATGGATCTGTTGACCCTGGCCGGTGTGGTGTTGGGCGGCGCGGCGATCGTGTTCGGCTTCGCGCTCGAGGGCGGGCATTTCCCGATGCTGTTCCAGTTCGAGGCCCTCGTCATCGTGCTCGGCGGCACGCTCGGCGCGGTGATGATCCAGAACACCTGGGCACGCTTCTTCGACGCGGTGAAACAGTTGCGGCTCGCGTTCGTGCGGGCGCGCGAGGTCGATCGCAAGAACCTGTCCGACCTGCTCGAATGGGGCGACCGCGCGAAGCTCGACGGGCTGCTCGCGTTCGAATCGATGGACGTGAGCGGCATCCATCCGTTCGCGCGCCGCGGGCTCGAACTGCTGGCGAACGGCGTGTCGACCGCCGTGCTCGAGGACGCGTTGCAGCGCGAACTCGATGCCTACGAACGCAGCCGCCTGGCGGCCGCGCGCGTGTGGCAGCAGGCGGGCGGATATGCGCCGACGTTCGGCATTCTCGGGTCGGTGCTCGGGCTCGTGCAGGTGACGAGCCACATGCTCGAACCGGCGCAGCTCGGGCCGGGCATCGCGGTCGCGTTCATCGCGACGCTGTACGGGCTGGCGTTCGCGAACCTCGTGTTCCTGCCGCTTTACGGCAAGCTGCGTGCGCAGATCGACAGCGAGCTGCGGTTTCGCAAGCTGTATCTCGACGGTTTCCTGGCGATATCGCGCAAGGAATCGCCGCATACGATCGAAACGCGCCTGACCGGCGACGTGCGCGGGCGCGCGGTGGAATCGCTTGCGTGACGAGCGTGTGTCGGACGACCAACCGGGATTTCCAACAGCATGACTGCTCGAACTGACGGTGCCTCCGCCGCCGATCGCGACGACCACGAAGTCGAAGGCGCGCAGTCCGGCCGCTGGCTGATTTCGTACGCGGATCTCATCACGACGCTGATGGTGCTGTTTCTCGCGTTGTACGTGCTCCAGCTCGCGAAATACAACGCGCTCGACGCGCGGTACCAGACGCTTGCGCGGCAGGCTGGCGGTGCCGCGAGTGCTGCCGATGCGGCTACGCCCGACCATGCGCCGCCGTGGCTCGCGTTGCTCGATTCGTTGAAGTCGAACGGCCGGATTTCGCTGGTGAAGGCGCCGCATGGTGTCGAGATCGGCATCGACGCGAAGATCCTGTTCAACGTCGGCGATGCGCGCTTGCTGCCTGATTCGTCGCCGGTGCTGAACCAGATCGCGCAGGCACTGAGCGAGCACGCGACCGGCGACATCCTCGTCGAAGGGCACACCGACAGCGTGCCGATCGCGAACGCGAAATACGAATCGAACTGGGAGCTGTCGTCGGCGCGTGCGGGGAGCGTCGTGCGCTACCTGACCGAGCGCGGCGTGGCGCCGCATCGCCTGGCGGCGATCGGGCGGGCCGATACGCAGCCGCTCGTGGCGGGCGACGATGCGGCTTCGCGGGCGCGAAACCGGCGTGTCACGATCTTCGTCGCATACTGATTTGCGCTGATTGCGAGTCGACAGGCGGCCGGCCATGTCCGCCTGATAACAACATAACGAATCTCGCATGATGAACATCTGAAATCCGCGATGCGGTTCCGCGCGTGCGTGCCGATAACCCAAACTGGCTCAGACCGAGCGGTTACCGAGGGTTCCCCATGCACTTCTGGCGCAAGCTTTCCATTCAGAACAAGCTGATTCTCAGCATGACGAGTTGCCTGCTCGTGTTCGTCGCGATCTCGAGCGGACTCAGCATCCGTCTGATCGGCAACGCGGTGCGCGATCGCGTCGTCCGCGAGGAGCTGCCGACGGCCGTGAACGGCATCCGCGCCGACGTGCAGCGGCAGATGGCCGGGCCGATCGCCGCGTCGCGGATTCTCGCGCGCGACGCGTTCCTGCTGCAATGGGAAGCCGACGGCGAACCCGACGCCGGCACGCGCAACTGGATCCAGCTCGCGAAGAACGTGAAGGACGAGCAGAAGGCCGCGTCGGTGCAGTGGGTGTCCGTGAAGAGCGGCAACTACTACAACGAATCCGGCTTGCAGCGGAAGGTGACCGACAAGGATCAGTGGCTGACCGGCTTCCTGTCGTCCGGCAAGGCGTTCGACGTGAACATGGACCGCGAGGTGACGGTCGGCGGCTACATGATGTTCATCAACAGCCGCGTCGAGCTCGACGGCGTGCCGATCGGCGCGGCCAGCATGAGCCTGTCCGTCGATGCGCTCGCGAAGGGGATTGCCGCCTACCGGATCGGCGAGACCGGGTTCGCGTATCTCGTGCGTCCCGACGGCGCGATCATGATGCATCGCGATTCGTCGCTGATCGACGGCAAGCATTTCATGAAGGACCAGCAGGGGTTGCCCGGCGATGCGTCGTCGACGCTGCTGGCCGGCAAGCCGTATGCGTACCTGAGCTACGACGGCGACGGCGGCGCGCGCTTCATCGCGACGTCGTTCATTCCGGAACTGAACGCGTATGTCGTTGTCGAGGTGCCGCAGGCCGAACTGCTCGGGCCGGTGACGCGCGCGATCCGCAGCGCGGCGCTGGTCGCGGCGGTGGTGGGCCTCGCGGTTGCGCTGCTCGTGATCTGGCTGGTGGGCCGCGCGATTGCCGCGCCGATCCGCCGCGCGGCGACGCTGCTGTCGGAGATCGCCAGCGGCCAGGGCGACCTCACGCGCCGGATGACGGTCGAGAGCCAGGACGAAATCGGGCAGTTGTCGGATGCGTTCAACCGGTTCGTGTCGTCGCTGTCGACGCTGGTGCACAGCATTCGCGCGGCGTCCGCGTCGATTGCTACGGGTTCGGCGCAGATTGCGTCGGGGAATGCTGACCTGAGCGAACGTACCGAAGGGCAGTCGAGCAACCTGGAGCGGACGGCTTCGTCGATGGAAGAGATCACGGCCGTGGTGCGCAACAACACCGAGACGGCCACGACGGCCGCGAAGATGATCAACGGTGCGTCGGATACGGCGGCGCGCGGCGGCCAGGTGGTGGGGGAGGTCGTGACGACGATGGAACAGATCAGCGACGCGTCGCAGCGGATCTCCGAGATCATCGTGATGATCGACAGCATTTCGTTCCAGACGAACATTCTCGCGCTGAATGCGGCCGTCGAGGCGGCGCGGGCGGGGGAGCAGGGGCGCGGGTTTGCGGTGGTGGCTTCGGAAGTGCGGAATCTGGCGCAGCGCAGCGCGCAGGCGGCCAAGGAGATCAAGGCGCTGATCGAGCATAGCGCGGGCACGGTGAATACCGGATCGCGGCTGGTCAGCGAGGCGGGGAAGGTGATGAGCGATGTCGTGTCGCAGGTGCAGGGCGTGAGCGCGATGATGAGCGAGATCGCCGAAGCCAGCCTGGAGCAGAGCGCGGGGATCGATCAGATCGGCGAGGCGGTGCAGTCTTTGGATCAGATGACGCAGCAGAATGCGGCTTTGGTCGAGGAAAGCGCAGCGGCGGCGGAGAGTTTGAAGCAGCAGGCGGCGGAATTGACGAGGCTCGTGTCGGCTTTCAAGGTGGATGAGTAAAGGCTGATTCGCGATTTAGAATGGAGCGTTTCTGAGGGACGGCTGCCGTGGGTTGAGCCGGGCAAAGGCTTGAACCTGGACTCGGAACTGATCAAGCAACTGGTGCCCGGAACGCTGGATCGGGCAACGATCAACGAGCAGCTCGCGGCGCTCAAGAAGGCGATCTTCGAGCGTGCTGGGGGGGCGATCCACCACTTGGGCTGGAGGTATCCGGAATTCCGTGTGTGAGGCGGGGTTGAGATTCAGACTCCAATGTTGAATCGTTCCGGGTAAAGCAGTGCGAACTGCGTCATGGCG
>NZ_JBEPLH010000027.1:0-100906 GCF_040545135.1 Burkholderia sp. 572
AACAGCTCGATCACCTCGCTGTCGACCTCGACGTCGACCGGTTTGTCGTCGGCTAATAGCTCGATCACCTCGCTGTCGACCTCGACCTCGACCGGCCTCTCATCGGCCAACAGCTCGATCACCTCGCTGTCGACCTCGACGTCGACCGGTTTGTCGTCGGCTAATAGCTCGATCACCTCGCTGTCGACCTCGACCTCGACCGGTCTGTCGTCCGCGAATAGCTCGATCGATTCGCTGTCGACCTCGACCTCGACCGGCCTCTCGTCGGCCAACAGCTCGATCACGTCGTTGTCGACTTCGACCTCGACGGGCCTCTCGTCGGCTAACAGCTCGATCACGTCGCTCTCGACTTCGACCTCGACGGGTCTGTCGTCGGCCAACAGTTCGATCACGTCCCTGTCGACCTCGACGTCGACCGGTTTGTCGTCGGCTAATAGCTCGATCACCTCGCTGTCGACTTCGACCTCGACCGGCCTGTCGTCGGCCAACAGCTCGATCACTTCGCTGTCGACCTCGACGTCGACCGGTTTGTCGTCGGCTAATAGCTCGATCACCTCGCTGTCGACTTCGACCTCGACCGGCCTGTCGTCGGCGAATAGCTCGATCACGTCGCTGTCGACCTCGACCTCGACGGGTCTGTCGTCGGCCAACAGCTCGATCACTTCGCTCTCGACCTCGACCTCGACCGGTCTGTCGTCCGCGAATAGCTCGATCGATTCGCTGTCGACCTCGACCTCGACGGGCCTCTCGTCGGCTAACAGCTCGATCACGTCGTTGTCGACTTCGACCTCGACGGGCCTCTCGTCGGCTAACAGCTCGATCACTTCGCTGTCGACTTCGACCTCGACGGGTCTGTCGTCGGCCAACAGCTCGATCACCTCGCTGTCGACCTCGACGTCGACCGGTTTGTCGTCGGCTAATAGCTCGATCACCTCGCTGTCGACTTCGACCTCGACCGGCCTGTCGTCGGCCAACAGCTCGATCACTTCGCTCTCGACCTCGACCTCGACCGGCCTCTCGTCGGCGAATAGCTCGATCACGTCGCTGTCGACCTCGACCTCGACGGGTCTGTCGTCGGCTAACAGCTCGATCACTTCGCTCTCGACCTCGACCTCGACGGGTCTGTCGTCGGCCAACAGCTCGATCACCTCGCTGTCGACCTCGACCTCGACGGGCCTCTCGTCGGCTAACAGCTCGATCACGTCGTTGTCGACTTCGACCTCGACGGGCCTCTCGTCGGCTAACAGCTCGATCACTTCGCTGTCGACTTCGACCTCGACGGGTCTGTCGTCGGCCAACAGCTCGATCACCTCGCTGTCGACCTCGACGTCGACCGGTTTGTCGTCGGCTAATAGCTCGATCACCTCGCTGTCCACTTCGACCTCGACCGGCCTCTCGTCGGCCAACAGCTCGATCACTTCGCTGTCGACGTCGACCTCGACCGGCTTGTCGTCGGCCACCAGTTCGATCGGCTCGCTGTCGACCGGCCTCTCGTCGACCAATAGCTCGGTCACCTCGCTGTCGACCTCCACGTCGACCGGCCTCTCGTCGGCCAACAGCTCGATCACTTCGCTGTCGACGTCGACCTCGACTGGCTTGTCGTCGGCCACCAGCTCGATCGGCTCGCTGTCGACCGGCCTCTCGTCGACCAATAGCTCGGTCACCTCGCTGTCGACCTCCACGTCGACGGGCCTCTCGTCGGCCAACAGCTCGATCACGTCGCTGTCGACTTCGACCTCGACCGGCCTCTCCTCGGCGAATAGCTCGATCACGTCATTGTCCACGTCGACCTCGACGGGTCTGTCGTCGGCTAACAGCTCGATCACCTCGTTGTCGACCTCGACCTCGACGGGCTTGTCGTCCGCGACTAGCTCGATCGATTCGCTGTCGACTTCGACCTCGACGGGCCTGTCCTCGGCGAACAGCTCGATCGATTCGCTGTCGACCTCGACCTCGACCGGCCTGTCCTCGGCCAACAGCTCGATCACCTCGCTGTCGACTTCCACGTCGACCGGCCTCTCGTCGGCGAACAGCTCGATCACGTCGTTGTCCACGTCGACCTCGACCGGCATCAGCTCGTTGTCCACCGGCCTGAGCAGCACGAACAGCTCGGTGTCGTCGCTGTCGACCTCGACCTCGACCGGCCTGTCCTCGGCGAACAGCTCGATCACCTCGCTGTCCACGTCGACCTCGACCGGCATCAGTTCGCTGTCCACTGGCCTGAGCAGCACGAACAGCTCGGTGTCGTCGCTGTCGACCTCGACTTCGACGGGCCTGTCCTCGGCGAACAGCTCGATCAGCTCGCTGTCGACCTCCACGTCGACCGGCCTCTCCTCGGCCACCAGCTCGATCACGTCGCTGTCCACGTCGACCTCGACCGGCATCAGCTCGCTGTCCACCGGCCTGAGCAGCACGGACAGCACGATCCTGTCGCTGTCCACCTCGACGTCGACCGGCATCGGCTCGCTGTCCACCGGCCTGAGCAGCACGAACAGCTCGGTGTCGTCGCTGTCGACTTCGACCTCGACCGCGATCAACGCCGCGAAGACGCACTACTACAGCGTCAACGACAACGGCACGCAGCAGGCCAACTACGACAACACGGGCGCCACCGGCACCAACGCACTCGCCGCCGGCGTGAACGCCAGCGCGGCAGGCGCGAGCAGCGTGGCAGTCGGCGACGGTTCGAACGCGCAGTCGGCAGGCGCGGTCGCGATCGGCCAGAACGCATCGGCCACGGGCGGCAAGGCCGTGTCGATCGGCTCCGGCAACACGGCAACCGGCGACGGCGCCGTCGCGATCGGCGACCCGAGCATCGCGACGGGCACCGGCGCGGTCGCACTGGGCGCGAACGACACGGCGACCGGCAACGGCGCAGTGGCGCTCGGCAACGCGAACACCGCAACCGGTGCCAGCGCACTCGCCCTCGGCAGCTCGAACCAGGCCACCGCGGACAACACGATCGCGCTGGGCAACCAGTCCACGGCCAGCGCCGTCGGTGCGCAGGCCTACGGCTCGAGCGCCACGGCCAGCGCCGCCAACGCGCTCGCCCTGGGTTCGAACGCCACCGCGAACGTCGCCAACTCGATCGCACTCGGCGCGAACTCGGTCACGGCCGCGGCTGTCGGCACCTCAAGCGCCACGATCGGCGGCGTCACGTACTTCTTCGCGGGCAGCTCGCCGGTCGGCGTGGTGAGCGTCGGCGCACCGGGTGCGGAACGCCAGATCACGAACGTCGCCGCCGGCCGGATCTCGGCCACGAGCACGGACGCGATCAACGGCAGCCAGCTCAACGCGACGAACAACGCGGTCAACGCGCTGTCGACGTCCACCGCATCGAACGTCGCATCGCTGTCGACCGGCATCAACTCGCTGTCGACGGGCCTGAGCACGACGAACAGCAACGTGGCCTCGCTGTCCACGTCGACCTCGACCGCGATCAACTCGCTGTCGACCGGCCTGAGCACGACGAACAGCAACGTCAACTCGCTGTCGACGTCGACCTCGACGGGCATCGGTTCGCTGTCCACCGGCCTGAGCACGACGAACAGCAACGTGGCCTCGCTGTCGACCGGCGTGACGAACATCAACAATCAGTTGAACCAGCTGTCGACGTCGATCAACAACAACACGACGCGCGCCGCCAACAACAACGGCATCGCGGCCGACATGAACGGCAAGGGCACCGACGTCCCGACAGTCACCGCGGGTTCGAACTCGGTGGCGATCGGTGCGAATTCGAACGACGGCGGTCGCTCGAACGTGGTGTCGGTCGGCAACGACCAGCAGCAGCGCCAGATCACGAACGTCGCGCCGGGTACGCAAGGCACCGACGCGGTGAACGTGAACCAGCTGACGCAGGTGCAGACGACGCTGTCGACGGCACTGTCGGGCCAGCAGGCGCAGATCAACTCGCTGGGTTCGCAACTGCAGCAGACCGACCAGATGGCGAAGCAGGGTATCGCGGCCGTCGGCGCGATGGCGTCGATCCCGCAGCTCGATCGCGACGCCAACTTCGGGATGGGCGTGGGCACGTCGACCTTCCTCGGCCAGAAGGCGATGGCGGTCAACATGCAGGCGCGCATTACCGAGAACCTGAAGGCGTCGATCAACGGCGGTTTCAGCGGCGGTCAGAAGGTGATCGGCGCCGGCATGCTGTACCAGTGGAAGTAACGCGTCGCGCCGCCAGGCCGCCCGGCTCGCCAGCCGGACGGCTTGCGGCGGCCCCGACGGCCGGACGAGCCCGCCGCGCGACCCGCGGCGGGCTTCAGTCAACCCAAGTTTTGAGGATGTAACCGTGAACAAACTCGCTCTTGCGCTCGCACTTTCTACTACGGCCCTCGCCGCGTGCTCGACCGCATCCGGCCCGACCTTCAGCGCCTCCGAACTGCAGCCGCGCGACGGCGTGCGCACCTTCCAGGTGGACTGCCACGGCCTGCTGTCGGGCCCGGAGACCTGCATGAAGGCCGCCCGCAAGATCTGCGGCGAAGAGCCCGTGCGCGCCGTCGATTCGGCCCGCGCGCTGCGCGACAAGTCCGATCCCGCGACGCTCGTGTTCCAGTGCGGCGCGGCGCAGGCCGAAGCGGCGCAGGCCGCCGCGCCGGCGGCTGCCGTCGTCGAACAGGTCAACCTGTCGGGCGACGCGCTGTTCGCCACCGACCACGCGACGCTCGCCCCGACCGCGCGCGAATCGCTCGACCGGTTGCTGAGCGAGCGCGCCGACCACACGTACTCGCAGGTGAGCGTCACCGGCTTTACGGATTCGGTGGGCAGCGACGACTACAATCTCGCGCTGTCGAAGCGCCGCGCCGAATCCGTCGCGGCCTATCTGAAGGCACACGGCCTGAAGACCGATTCGCTGACGGTCTCGGGTCGCGGCAAGGCCGACCCGGTCGCGTCGAACGCGACGCCCGAAGGCCGCGCCAGCAACCGCCGCGTCGAAATCCGCCTGCAGCACTGAGCGGGCCGCCGCCGCGCGCGGCGCCCCGATCCGGCCGGCCGTCAGCGCCGCGCGGGACCCGCACCCGCTCCCCGCCGGACGCCCCGGGCGCCGCTTCGCCGGCGCCCTGCTCGCATTGACCGGCGGCTATGTCAAAGTTCGTCACGTCCCGCCAAAACCGGCGGTTTCCGTGCCACAATCGCCGCAGACAGTCGCCGGGGCAACCTGTCCGAATCACGCGCCGTGCCAGGCGTGCCCGATGACACGCCGGAAACCGGCTGCCGCCCTCGCGAACCAGGTCGCCCGATTCGCCCGCCGCGGCACACCGGCGCAAATGCAACCATGACAATCCACGGCGCGCCGCTTCCAGGCCAGACGCTCGACGCGATGCCCGGACGCACGACGCCGCAGAGGAAACCAACCGGTGACGGACATCAATGAAGCCGCCTCGGGCGGCACCCGCAAGCAACGGCCGGCGGTCGGCATCTCGCTGTTTGCGCGCGACGGCCAGGCGATCTGGGAAAACGGCATCCACCAGAACATCGCGTTCCTCGCGATGATGCTCAAGCGCTCGGATCGCGTCGGCCCGGTCTACTTCCTGAACGGCGGCGACGCCAACGCGCTGCCGGCCGGCCTCGAACTCGACGGCCTCGACATCCCGCTCGTGAAACCCTCCGACGTCACGCACGAACTCGACGTCGTGATCGAAATGGGCGCACAGCTGCCGGTGGAGTGGCTCCGACACATGAAGGCGCTCGGCAAGAAAATCGCCGCGTTCTTCTGCGGGCACGTGTACGCCGGCCTGTGCGAAACCCCGATCTTCGGGAAGCCGTCGGGACACGTCTTCAACGGCGCACCGTTCGACGAAGTCTGGCTGCTGCCGCAATACGACAAGACCGCGGCGCCGATGCTGCGGACCATCCTGCGCGCGCCCGTCCACCTGATGCCGCACATCTGGTCGCCGTACTTCCTCGATCGGCGCATCGCCGCGCTCGCCGCGGAAGGCGCGACGTTCGGCTATCGGCCCGGCCGCCGCCCGTGGTACCTCGCGATGCTCGAGCCGAACATCTCGGTCGCCAAGTCCTGCCACTATCCGATGCTCGCGTGCGACGCGTTCTACCGTGCGCGTCCGGACGCGGTTCAGCACATGTTCGTCGTGAACTCGCTGCACATGAAGGAGCATCCGACCTTCGTGCACTTCGCGAACAGCCTCGATCTCGTGCGCCAGCACAAGGCGACCTTCGAGCCGCGCCTCGACCTGCCGGGCTTCATGGCGCGCCACGCGGATGCGGTCGTGTCGCACCACTGGGAAAACGGGCAGAACTATCTGTATTACGACGTGCTGTACGGCGGTTATCCGCTGATCCACAACTCGACGCTGATCGGCGACGCCGGTTATTACTACCCGGACTTCGATTCCGCCGCGGGCGGCCGTGCGCTGCTCGACGCGTGGCTGCACCACGACGAACGCCTCGACGACTATCGTGCGAAGGCCGGCCGGCTGCTGCAGTCGGTCTCGATCGACAACCCCGCGAACCTCGACGCGTTCGTCTCGCGTCTGGTCGCCTGAACCGGAGAATACGCATGTCGGACTCCAATGCCCGTCAAGCGCCCGGCGAGGGCAAGCGTCTCGTCGTCGGCGTGTCGCTGTTCGTGCGCGGCGCCGGCCAGTCGCTGTGGGAAAACGGCATCTTCCAGAACTGCCTGCTGCTGATCCTGCTGCTGCGCCAGTCGCCGCTCGTCGCGGAAGCCGTGATGGTGAACGGCGGCGAACAGGTCGCCGATCCGCAGATGATGCTCGGCGAATGGGATGTGCCGCTCCTGTCGATGGACGAAGCACTGCAGCGCTGCGACGTGCTCATCGAAATGAGCGCGCAGTTCGGCGCGGATTACCTGCGCGCGTTCCGCGAGCGCGGCGGCAAGGTCGTCACGATGCGGGTCGGCAACGACTACGTGATCGACATCGAACGCGCGATGTTCAACAAGCCGTCGGGTTTCCTGTTCTCGGGCGCGCCGTACGATGCCGTGTGGACGATTCCCGAATTCGAGCGCTCGTGCCTGCACTATTACCAGACGGGCCTGCGCGCGCCCGTCACGATCGTTCCGCACATCTGGCACCCGATGCTGTTCGACAAGGCGCGCGCGACGCTCGGTGCCGGGCTGTCGTTCGGCTATGAGCCCGGCAAGCCGCGCTGGCGCGTGACGATGTTCGAGCCGAACATCTGCATGGTGAAGACGAGCGTCATCCCGATGCTGGTGACCGAGGAGGCGTATCGCGCGAAGCCCGATTTCCTCGAGTTCGTGCGCGTATGCAACACGCTGCACCTGAAGGAACATGCGACGTTCGTCCATTTCGCGAAGAGCCTCGACATCGTGAACCACGGAGTCACGACGTTCGAGAGCCGCTACGCGGTGTACGAGTTCATGGCCGCATTCGGCGACGCGGTGGTGTCGCACACGTGGGAAAACGCGCAGAACTACCTGTACTACGAGCTGCTGTACGGCGACTACCCGCTGATCCACAACTCGCCGTTCCTCGGCAAGGCCGGGTATTTCTATCCGGACTTCGACTGCCAGGCCGGCGGCCGCGCGTTGCTGAAGGCGTTCGCCGAGCACGACGCGAACCTGGAAGCGTATCGCGAGCAGTCGAAGCACGTGCTCAGCTCCGTGAGCATCTACAACCCCGAGAACGTCGCCGCCTATACGGACGCGATCGCCACCCTTTATCGCGACGCGTGACGCACCGCCCTTTTCCGGACTCGGACATGACCGCACGCACGCCCCTCACCCGCGCCAAATGGCTGATCGGCTGCGCCGTCGCATCGATCGCGATCGGCGCGCATGCGCAAGCCGACGGCGAATCGGCCGACGCGCTGCTCCGCGACTCGGACGCCGTGTTCAAGCAGCTCGACGCCGGCCAGTACAACGCCGTGTGGACCGATGCCGCCGCGTTCGTGAAGGCGCGCATCAAGCAGGACCAGTTCGCGTCGGACATGCAGCGCGCGCGCCAGTCGGTCGGCGCGGTGCGTCATCGCGGCTGGGCGCAGATCACGCGCATCCGCTACACCAACGCGTCGACGACACCCGACGGGCTCTACGCGAACGTCGATTACGCGACGACGCTGACGAGCGGCGCGACCATGTTCGAGAAGCTGAGCTTTCGCCGCGAGGATGACGGCCACTGGCGCCTGACCGGCTATGTGCCGCGCTCGTCGCAAAACTACACGCCGTAACCCGAGCAACGCCCGCACCACGGAGCCGTCATGAAACTCAATGTCGCGATAACGATGAACGTGCAGCGCGACTCGACGCAGTCGATCTGGTACAACGGCGCGAATCAGCACTGCGTGTACCTGTACATGCTGCTGAAGCAGTCGCCGCTGATCGGCGAGGTCTGGCTCGCGCACGACGAAGGCGTGACCGAGTATCCGCAGGCGCTGATGATGGACGCGTTCGGCGACGCGCTGCGGCCGCTGTCCGCCGTCGTCCACCAGACCGACCTGCTGATCGAGATGAACGCGTTCGTCGACTCGACGCACACCGACGCCGTGCGCCGACGCGGCGGCAAGTGCGTGTCGTACCGCTTCGGCAACGACTACGTGATCGCCGTCGAGACGATCAACTTCGAGAAGAACTCGTGGCGGCCGAACCCGCACCGCGTGCAGTTCGACGAGATCTGGACCAACCCGCAGCACATGCACACATGCGCCGCGTATTTCCAGGCCGTGTACCGCGCGCCGGTGATCGAGCTGCCGCACATCTGGTCGCCGTATTTCATCGAGCGCAGCCTCGACGCCGATCCCGAACTGAAGGCGCGCTTCGGTTATCGGAACCACGGCCCCGCGAAACGCATCGCGTTCTTCGAGCCGAACCTGAACGTCGTGAAAAGCTCGATCGTGCCGATGCTCGCCGCCAACGCGTGCTACGTCGAGCATCCGGAACTCGTCGAGCACGTGTACATGACCAACACGTTCGACAAAAAAGAAAACGTCGCCTTCAAGCATCTCGCGCTCGGGCTCGAGATGGTGCGCGACGGCAAGGCGACCGCCGACGTGCGCGCGCCGTTCGTCGCGTGGGCCGCGCATCACACCGACATCGTCGTGTCCCACCACTGGGAAAACGGCCTCAACTACCTGCTGTACGACGCGCTGTACGGCAACTACCCGCTCGTGCACAACTCGCCGTTCCTGCGCGACGTCGGCTATTACTATCCGGACTTCGAGATCTTCGATGCGGCGCGTGCGATCGCGACCGCCGCGCAGACGCACGACGCGCGACTCGACGAATACGCCGCCGCGGCACGCCGCTGCCTGCACCAGGTCGACACGCTCGCCGCGCACAACGTCCACGCGTATTCCGCGCAGATCCAGCACCTGTTCGCCGGCCGCGCACTCGGCTGACCTCATTCGCCCCTGCTACCGCCCATGAATCAGACCGTCCGCAATTTCGTCGTGATCGATTCGATTCACGGTCCGTTCGTCATCAACCGGCACTGCGCGTACCAGGCCGAAGCATTGATCAAGACCGGGCGGCCGCACATCCAGGATGAGCTCGACACGATCCTGAAGGTGATCGACCAGTTGCCGGACGACGCGATCGCCGTGGACGGCGGCGCGAATGCGGGGCTCGTGTGCGTGCCGATCGCCCACCGGTTGCATGCGCGCGGCGGCCGCGTGTACGCATTCGAGCCGCAGCGCACGCTGTTCCATGCGCTCGGCGGCACCGTCGCGCTCAACCAGCTCGACAACGTCCATCTGCTGAACATGGGGCTTGCGGGCGCCAACGGCACGATGAAGGTGCCCGACGTCGACTACGGGCAGGATGCCGACTTCGGCCAGGTGTCGCTCGTCGGCGCGCACGCGGAAGGCGGCACGCCGACGCCGGTCGTCAGGCTCGACGCGCTCGGCCTGCCGCGGCTGGATTTCCTGAAGCTCGACATCGAAGGCATGGAGATCGACGCGCTGCGCGGCGCGCGCCGTCTGATCGAGACGCACCTGCCCTGGTGCTGGGTCGAATACTGGAAAGTCGGCGAAGCGCCGATCATCGCCACCTTTGCCGGCCTCGACTACACGTTCTACCGGATGGACCCGCTGAACCTGCTTTGCGTGCCGAACGCGCGCTGGGACAGGCAGCGGCTGGTCATCTCGATCGAACCGATCGCCGTCGCGTCGCCGGCCGACGTCGATGCGCCCCCCGACGCAGCCGCCGACACCGACGCGCCTGAAACGCACTGGAACCGCGCACTCGACCATGAGTCGCGCTGCGAGTGGGGGCACGCGATCGACCGCTGGCAACGCGCGCGCGGCCGCGGGCTCGACGACGATGCGATCGCGCTGCAACTCGCGTCGTGCTACGGCTTTGCCGGGGCACCCGACGCCGGGCTCGCGGCGCTCAAACGCTTCGGCGATCCGGATGCGCTGCCCGACGCGACGCGCGGCCGCATCGAGCTGATGCGTTCGATGCTGCTGCTGCGCGCCGGCCGGCGCGAAGAAGCGGCCCGCGCCACCATCGCGAGCGAAAACGTCCTGACGGCCGCGCAGTTCGGGCTGCCGACGGAGCGGCTCTACCAGGGCCAGCCGCTGCAGGGCAAGCGGCTGCTGGTGCTCAGCTACGGCGGTGTCGGCGATCAGCTCCAGTACGCACGCTACCTGCATGCGCTCGACACGCTCGGCTGCACGAGCGTGACCGTCATCGTTCCGGACGCGCTGACGGGCCTGATGCGTCACACGTTCCCGCACATCGAATTCATCGGCGCGCACGGCGCGTGGATCGACACGTCGCAGATCGCACACGACTACTGGTGTTCGTTCCTGGTGCTCGCCGCGCAGTTCGGCTACGCGCCGGCACCCAAAGGATCGGCGGGCGCGTACCTGTCCTGCCCACCGGGGCATGCGGCGGCGTGGCGCGAGCGCGTGTCGCGCGACGGCCATGCCGCCGGCACGCGTCGCATCGGGCTCAACTGGCGCGGGCGCGACGAAAGCGACGCGCGCTTCCATCGCGCGGCCAGCCTGCGCGATCTCGCGCCGCTGACGCGGCTGCACGGTCACGCCGCGTACTGCATCAACCGCGACCTGTCCGCGCAGTCCGAGCAATCGGACCTGCCGGTGACCTTCCCGCATCACGCGATCGGCGATTTCAGCGACCTGGCGGCGCTGATGCTCGCGCTCGACGCGGTGGTGACCACCTGCACCGCGCACGTCCATCTCGCCGGCGCGCTCGGCGTGCCGGCCGTGCTGCTGCTCAGCCCGAAAGCCGATGCGCGCTGGGAAACCGGCTCGCGCACCGCCCTCTATCCGGGCGTCCGGATCGTGCGCGCCGCGCACGTCGGCCGATGGGACGACGCGGTCGACCGCGCGATGGCGTTCGTGCTCGGCGGATTCGGGAAGGATTGACCGGTTTGGCGCACGCTCGGGCCGCTACACGAAAAGATGAGATCGACGCGGGCCGTGCGCATCGCGCCGCGCCGGCGCCCGCGACCGGCGTGAACAGGCGCTAAACCAGCACCCGGTCGCCGCTCTGCGCGGCGAACACACGGCCATGCCGCCGGCCCGTCCGCGCGAGCACCGCGAAGCAGTGCGCGACCCGCCGGCTGATGCCGCCGGATTGCTTGACGAGGCTGTCGGACACGCCGCGCGCGATCGCCGAATCGTCGCCGCACGCGCCCGCGATGACACCCGCGTAATAGTGCCGCGCGGCCAGTTCGCGGCCGCCGGCGTCGAGCGGCGTCATCCGCTGGATGCGGCGCGCAATGGTTGTCAGTCCGTCGAGATACGGCGCGACGTCGATCGGCACTTCGGTCGATTCGGCGCCCAGCTGCCACAGCATGTCGGCCAGCTCGGCGATCGCGACGAGTTCGCGCGCACCGGCTGCCTGCGTGCCCGTTCCGCTTCCGGCCTTCGTCCCCGCCATGCCCATGCCCCTTTGCGATTCGTCCCGGCCACGCGCCGGCCACGCCCGACACCGGCGTGCGTCGTGCACGCCACCCCGCCTGTTTCCGCGCCGTCACGCGGCGGCCGGCGACCGCCATGAAAATCGGATACCCTGCGCCCAGGCGACGCCGGCATCCACGATGATCTGCCGGTCGATCTCGCTCTCCACGCCTTCGACGACGACGTGCCGCGCACCTTCATGCGCGAACGCGATCAGCCTGCGGAACTGGTAGCGGCCGATCGCGTTGCGCTTGATCATCGACAGGATCGACCGGTCAAGCTTCACGATGTCGGGATTGCCGACCACCAGGTTGTTCAATGCGCTGAAGCCGACCCCGAAATCGTCGATCGCGATGCGGCATCCGGTCTGCCGAAAGCGGTTCACGAACGAACGACCCGCGACGGGATTCAGCGGCCCCGTCTCCGTGATCTCGACCACCAGCCGCGCCGCGACCGACGGCTCGCGCTCGAGCCGCCTGAAGATGGCCAGCCACGCATCGTCGACGACCGCGCTCGCTGCCGCCACATTGCAGCCATAGACGGCAGCCGGATCGGCGCGCAGCGCGTCGATCGTCCGGCCGACCACGAGCCGGTCGAACCACCGCATCAGCCCGAGCGCCTCGAGGCGCGGCAGGAACGCGACCGGCGGCAGCGCATCGCGCTCGCCCCACCGCAATCGCGCCAGGCATTCCTGGTACAGCACACCGCCCGACAGGTCGGCCCGGCACACGGGCTCTTGCGCGAACGCGAGCCGGCTCTCCACGAAACTGCGTACCGACGCGAGGTCGGGATGATCGTCGGGGGCGCCGAACACGAGATCGATTTCGTCACGATTCGCTTCCCGATTCGCCTCCTGGCGAGCTTCGACCGCATTCATCCGGCGCTCCGGCAAATGGCGAGCCGCCGATCGCGGCTCGACCTCAACAAACATGCGGAGCAAACCGATCATGACGTGCTCCGCCGCCTACCCGGCCCATCCTGTTATGTCGATCTTTTCCGGGGAGCGTACTTTTCGCTTCGGCGCGCCGTCAAATTCGATATTTTCAACGATATTCAGTTACTGGAATACACCACGCATGCGCGATACCGATTGTGCGACAGGTCACACTAACGCAAATTACTTAAACCCGATCCGGATATTGTTTATTCAAACCACCTAAACAGCCTTGCCCGAATCAATTCCGGCGTAATTTGCATGCCTCGCAAATTCGAAAGCCTTCAATTAATCAGATAAATACCGGCCCGCGAGGCAGCGCCCTCGGCCGCCGCCGGACTCGCCGTGAAGGCTGGCGGCCCGGCTTGCGCATCGCAGCAAATCGGCTGCCGCACGTCATTCGATCATCGCAGCGCTCAATTTTCCCGTTTCAAACGAATTATTAAATTTCTAAACAGAATCGAACAGCCGTTAATCGATAATATCAATTTAAATCATATGACGATTATCGATCAAACCATTTTTAACAATCTTAAATACTTGTTAACCTATAAAATGATTTCCGACGGACTTCCCTCGGAGCCGTCAAATTCGTGCCTTCGAAAACCGTCGAACCGATCGGGTTCGGCGGTTTCTTTTTTAACGGCATTATTTCGTCAGACATTAGGGCGGGACAATCCCGATGGCGGGCCGCGGCGCAACGTGTGCGCCGCGAGAAAAATCGGGCCTTATGCAGCCGATGCGCCGACCAGGTTCGCGAGCAGGGTGTCGTATTCGGCAATGAGCGCGGGATTCGCCGACGTATAGCGGCTCAGGATGTCGCGCTGGCGCCGCGTGTACGCCTCCCAGTCGTCATCGTGCGTATGCAGCGCGCGCAGCAGCGCATCGGCGCCCTGCTGCACGTCGTTGTCCGGATAGTAGTAGCCGAGATCGGGCGCGAGGCTCGCGTTGTGCACGAGCGGATAGCCCTGCCAGCACACGTCGAAATAGAAATAGTTGAGCGGGTTCGACCATTGGTGCGACACGACGATATCGGTCAGGTCGGCCAGGAACAGCGGCGTATCGAAGCGCCCGACGAAACTCGCCTTGCCCGCGCGCACGATGTCCAGGTAGTTCATCAGCATCACGAACTCTGGGCTGTCGTGCGCGAGGCGATCGGCGTTCGTCACGTGCGTGAAGCAGATCGCATCCGGATCGCGGCGATACGCTTCGTCGATGATCAGCATCGGATACACGCAGAACTTCACGACGTCGTGGTTCGGCTCCATCACCGTCAGCCGCTTGCCCGGCTCGCTGCGCGGCCGGTATTCGCCGCGCTCCGGCAGCGACTGCGCGCGCGCGCTCAGGAACATCGGGTCCCACACGAACGGCACGACGCGCCCGGGGCAGCGGCGCAGCGACTGCAGGAACGGCAGCGACGACGGCGCGATCTGCGGAATCGCCCACACCTCGTCGTAGCCGCGGTTGATGAACAGCGAATCCCACAGCCGGCGGCCGAACAGCATCGATTCCATCGCGTTGATGTACTCGACGCCGCAGCAGTAACTGACGAGCTTCGCGCCGCGCGCCTTCAGGTAGGCCGTCTGCTCGCCGTCGATCTGCCCGCCCAGCTCGATCACCACGTCGAGCGAATCCTTCATCTCGGCGAATGCGCGCGTGTCGTACACGCTGCGATCCCACGGCAATGCATCGGTGAGCGGTACGTCGGTGGTGTTGACCAGCGTCACGCGGTAGCCGTGCGGCGACGCCATCAGCAGCTTCGCGAGAAACAGCGCGTTCTGCTTGATGCCGTTGATCCACAGGCTTTCGTCAGGGGCACGCAGTCCGATCGTGATACCGATGCGCAGGCCGTTCAGGACAGGGGATGTCATCGTCGGCGGGATGGGAAGTTGGATGGGGATGGAATGGATGCAGTGTAGCGCGCGAAGCGCCGCCCGCGTCAAGCGGCGCACGCCGCCGGCAACCCGGCATTCTAGCGGAGTGCCCGCCGCATACTGTCAGGGATGGTCAGCGCCCGGTCGGCACACGCAAGTCCGCGAGACGGTCGTGCGATACTCGGGCGACCTGCCATGCCACCGGGTTGCCGGGCCGTATCGGGATCCAGGGTGGGCAGAAAACGACCTCGCAGCAACGCTGTGACATCGCTACGATCAATTTTTCAAACCAGCCTTGACGGGAGGTCAAAGTGGAACAGATCGGGTACTCGTGGCCAACCTTCGATCAACTCACGCAGCATCTGGTCAAGTCGATCAACCCGGGCAGGATTCTGGATGTCGGGGCCGGGGGCGGGAAATACGGGCGCCTGCTCAGGAAGATCGTGCCCGATTGCCGTTTCACGGCGCTGGAATGTGATGAAGAGACCCATCCGTTCCTGATCGAGAACGGCTACGACGACATCATTTCCGGCGTCAGCGACACGCTGTACGAACGGTCCGGCGACTCGTACGACACGATCATCCTGGGCGATGTCATCGAGCACATGCGCCACTCCCACGGTCGCGATCTACTGGAGTTTCTCAACTATCGATCGCGATACATCATCATCTCGACCCCCGAGTGCATGCCGATGAGCAGCGCATCGTACTTCGAGAGCCACAACTCCGTGTGGCGGCCCGATTCATTCATGTGGCATGACTTCTGGGCCCATCAGCAATGCGGGATCATGCACTTCTACTTGCTCAGGGGGCACCTCGACTGGAACGCACCGCGCCTCGATTCTCTCGTGAACTCCGCAAATGCTTCGAGCCTGTTCAATACGCGCGCCAGCAACGAACACGAGGCCGCCGACGAGAAATTTCTCCAGCCGGTCAACCTGACGCTCCATGATTCCCGGTACCTGGAAAAACTCGATGGCGATCAATACACGGTTTTTCGCCCCATCTGATTTCGCGCACCTGACTGAAAAAGGCGCCGCGCGGCGCCTTTTTCGTTTCTGACATGCGCTCGTCGCGTGCCGGCGCGGAGCCGGCACGCATGGATTGCCGTCAGATCGCCGCGGTCGTCGGCGCCACGGCGGCCGGGTCGGTGATGCTGGCCTTGCCGGTTTCGACGTGCCCCGCGATGCGGCGCGTCCAGCCGGCGTTCCCGGCCACCGCGAACTGCAGGTCGTACCAGTGGCTGCTGCACGACAGATCCCAGTGCGCTTCGACGCGCTGCCCCGCCGGAACCGTCAACGTGCGCGGTGCGCCGCCGTACGCGACATCGGTCGCCGTGACCGTGAGCGTGCCGGTGCCCGCGTTGGCGATCGTCACGTACACGTCACCGTTGGCCGTGTCGTAACACGGCGTGATTTCAGGCTTCGCGCCGGCATCCGCGACGGCCGATCCGGCGAAGCGCCGGAAATAGCCGTTCGGCCCCCACACGCTCACCAGGTAGTTGCCGCTCGCATCGAGCGCCCACGTGTCGGTCAACTGCTTGCCCGCTTCGACCGTATAGCGGCGCGGCATCGCGGTGGGGTCGCCCGTATAGACCCAGAAATGCGCGCCCTGCGTGCCGGTATTCGCGAACGTCAGCGCGTAGCCTTGCGCCTGGAGCTGGCCGGTCACGTGCAATTCGTACGGCAGCGCACGCGCCGGCCGCGTGCCAGGCTCCTGTGCCGTCACGACCTGCTGCGCGGTGCTGGCCGGTGCGGTCTGCGACGACGCGCGCGAACACTGCAGGTCCGCCTGCGCGACATACGCCTGCGTGCTCGGCAGGGTCGGCAGCGTCGCATCCGATTTCGAGAAATCGAGCGCCGACGTCAGGTCGCCGCAGATCGCGCGACGCCACGGCGAGATGTTCGTTTCCATCACGCCGAAGCGCTTCTCGATGAATTGCAGCACCGACGTGTGATCGAAGACCTGCGAGCAGACGAAGCCGCCCTTCGACCACGGCGAGACCACGAACATCGGCACGCGCGGGCCGAGGCCGTACGGCAGGTTGTCGGCCGTGTACGTACCCGTCTGCGTCGAGGTCACGACGTTGTGCCGCTCGAGCGACACGTCCACGGTGCTCATGCCGGAGCCCGGCAGCGTCGGTGCCGACGGCGGCACGACGTGATCGAAGAAGCCGTCGTTCTCGTCGTACATGACGAGCAGGACGGTCTTGCTCCATACGTCCGGATTCGACGTCAGCGCATCGAGAATGGTCGACAGGTAATACGCGCCGTAGAGCGGCGTGAACTTCGGATGCTCCGAATACGCGGCGGGCGGCAGCAGCCACGATACCTGCGGCAGCGCGTTCGCCTGCACGTCGGCCTTCAGCTGCGTGATCGGGCGCGTGCTCATCCCGCGCGTCTGCAGCGACGAACCGGCCGGCGCATTCACGAAGTTGTTGAAGCACGCGAGCATGTTCGTGCCGTAGTTGCCGGTGAAGTTGTCGAACCCGGTGCCCTGCTGGTAGATCTGCCACGAGATGCCCGCTTTCTCGAGGCGCTCCGGATAGGTCGTCCAGCTGAAGGGCGGCAACTTGATCTTGTCGAACTGGTTGTCGATGTAGTCGGTGTTGTCGAGCAGCGGGCCGCCGCCCGTGCCGAGCGGGTCGACCATGCCCGTCATCAGGTACATGCGGTTCGGGTGCGTGTTGCCCGGGATCGAGCAGAAGTAGTTGTCGCACACGGTGAACGCATCCGCGAGCGCGTAATGGAACGGGATGTCGTCGCGGACGTGGTAGCCCATCGTCATGTTGGACTTCTGCACCGCCCACTGGTCGGCTCGGCCGTTGTCGATCGCGCCGTGCGTCGTCGCCCACGTATGCGGCAGGCCGCCGATGCACTGCGCGTTGACGCCCGGGTCGGTCGTGTCGTAGCGGAACGGCGCGATCACGCTCGTCTTGTCCTCCTGCCGCGGCTGGAACCACACCGGCTTGCCGTTCGGCAGCGTGACCGGGAAGCGGTCGTTGTAGCCGCGCACGCCGCTCAGGTGACCGAGGTAGTGGTCGAACGAGCGGTTTTCCTGCATGAACACGACGATGTGCTGCACATCCTGGATCGTGCCCGTCACGGTATTCGGCTCGATCGCCAGCGCCTTGCGGATCGATTCGGGAAGCAGTGCGGTGGCGGCGGTCGCGCCAGCGAGGCCGGCGGAGAACTTCAGAAAATCGCGTCGCGAATGGATGGCCATGCTGGTTGCTCTTGATTGGATTTCTGGTGGAAACAGCCGGGATCAGGAAGCGGGCGAGGAAGCAGGCGCGGTGAAACCGGGCGGGCAGTGCATCTGCGCGGTGGCGACCACGCCGCCGCCGCAGGCGGCCTTCTGCTGCGCCACCGGTGCGGCGGGTGCGGTCAGGTCGTCGTTGCAGGCACCGAGGAGTGCGGTCAGCGCGATCAGGCCAACGACCGCGAAAGGCCGTAGGGCCGACTTTCGCATAACGTCTCTCCGTGGATGTGACGACCTGACACAGGCGCGGGTGCGCACCGGTCGTGTCGACGGCGAGATGCTAATTATCACGTGTTACACGATGGTGTCGTGCAAGGAGGCGCGCCGCGTGCACGCACGGGGCGCGCATGCCGCGGCGGAGGGGATAACGAGAGGTTGACGTAATGCAATCGAAAGATTTGCATTGCTTCGTTTTTGCCGAAGCGGTCGAAGCGAATCTGTCGCGGTGTCGGTCGTGCAACGCATCACGACGCCTGTCTTACGGGCCGGCAGCCGCGGCAGCCGGCCCGCATACGCGAAGCCGGCGCCGCTCAGCCTTCCGCCATCATCAGCAACTGCGCGCCATCCGAAACCTGGTCGCCGACGCCGTACAGCACTTCCGCGACGACACCCGCGCTCGGCGCGCCGATCGTGTGCTCCATCTTCATCGCTTCCATCACGATCAGCGGCGTGCCCGCTTCGACCTTCTGGCCCGGCTCGACCAGCACCGCGATCACCTTGCCGGGCATCGGCGCGGTCAGGCGGCCGCCGCCCTGCTCCGCATCACCCGCATGCGCGAGCAGGTTGCGCCATTCGAACGTCTCGGCCGCGCCTTGCGAGAACACGTGGAAGGTGTCGCCGTCCGCATACACGCGGCCGCTGCTGCGCACGCCGCCGAGCGTCACGTCGAAATCGAGCGGCGTGGCGCCACGCGTCCACGCGAACGGTTGCGCGGCCGCACCGCCGGTCGCGAGGCGCGCGACAGCGCCGTCGTCCTCGTACGTGACCGTCACGTCCGCTTCGCGCTCGGCCGCATGCCAGTCGAGCGTGCGGCGATAGCCGCCGTTCAGCCGCCAGTCCGGCAGCGCGCCCCACGGCGACGAACCCTGCGCGGCCGCGCCGCGTTCGCGCGCGAGCAGCGCCGCGCACGCGAGCGCGAGCATCGCGCGCGGCGGCTCTTGCGGCGCGAACAGCGCATCGTGATTGCGCTCGATCAGGCCCGTGTCGAGATCGGCCGTCGCGAACGGCTCGCACGCGACGATCCGCTGCAGGAACGCGGCATTCGTGTGCAGGCCGACCACTTCGCATGCACGCAGCGCGCGCAGCATCAGGCTCAGCGCTTCCGCACGGTCCGCGCCGTGGACGATCAGCTTCGCGATCATCGGATCGTAGAACGGCGTGATCGCATCGCCTTCGCGCACGCCGCTGTCGACGCGCACCGATGCGCCGATCGCGAACTCGACGCCTGCCGGCAGCCGCAGGTGCTTCAGCGTGCCCGTGGACGGCAGGAAGCCGCGCGCCGGGTTCTCCGCATAAAGGCGCGCCTCGAGCGCGTGACCCTGCACGCGCAGTTCGTCCTGCTGAAGCGGCAGCGGCTCGCCGGATGCGACACGCAGTTGCCATTCGACGAGATCGAGCCCGGTGACCATCTCGGTGACCGGATGCTCGACCTGCAGGCGCGTGTTCATTTCCATGAAGTAGAACGCGTCGCCCGTCATGATGAATTCGACGGTACCCGCGCCGACATAACCGACCGCGCGCGCGGCCGCAACGGCCGCTTCGCCCATCGCACGGCGCACGTCGTCGGGCAGGCCCGGCGCCGGCGCTTCCTCGAGCACCTTCTGGTGACGGCGCTGCACCGAGCAGTCGCGGTCGAACAGGTACACGGTATTGCCGTGCGTGTCGCCGAACACCTGCACCTCGACGTGACGCGGGCGCGTCAGGTATTTCTCGATCAGCACGCGGTCGTTGCCGAAGCTGCTCGCGGCTTCGCGCTGGCACGACGCGAGCGCCGCGGGGAAATCGTCGGAGCGCTCGACCACGCGCATCCCCTTGCCGCCGCCGCCCGCGCTCGCCTTCAGCAGCACCGGGTAGCCGATCGCGTCGGCTTCGCGATGCAGGTTGGCCGCGTCCTGGTCGTCGCCGTGATAGCCGGGCACGAGCGGTACGGCGGCCGCGTGCATCAGCGCCTTCGCGGCCGCCTTCGAGCCCATCGCCGCAATCGCGTCGACCGGCGGCCCGATGAAGACGATGCCGGCTGCTTCGCACGCATGCGCGAAATCTTCGTTCTCCGACAGGAATCCGTAGCCGGGGTGGATCGCCTGCGCGCCGGTTGCACGCGCGGCTTCGATGATGCGCTCGATGCGCAGGTAGCTGTCCGCGGCGGCCGAGCCGCCGATGTGCACGGCTTCGTCGCACGCGGCCACGTGTTTCGCGTTCGCGTCCGCGTCGGAATAGACGGCGACGCTCGCGATCCCGAGACGTTTGCACGTCGCGGCGACGCGGCACGCGATTTCGCCGCGGTTGGCGATCAGAATCTTGTCGAACATGGCTTCGGTGTCGTCCGGAAAGTTAGGGTCACGCCGTCATTCACGCCACGAAGGCGTGCGTTTCTCGAGAAAGGACGCAATCCCTTCGCGCGCTTCCGCGCCGGCCCGGGTTCGCGCGATCCAGTCGGCGGTCTGCTCGATCAGCGTCGCGTCGAGCGCGCGGCCGGCCACGTCGGCGACGAGCCGCTTGCACGCGCGCACCGCGTCGGGCCCGTTCGCGACGAGCGTCGCGGCCAGCTTCGCGACGGTTTCGTCGAGCGCATCGGCCGGCACCGCTTCGTGAATGAAGCCGAGCGACGCCGCGCGCGCGCTGTCGAACACCTCGGCCGTCGTGAAGTAACGGCGCGCCGCGCGCTCGCCCATCGCGCGCACCACGTACGGCGCGATCGTCGCGGGGATCAGCCCGAGACGCGCTTCCGACAGGCAGAACTTCACGCCGTCGGCGGCAATCGCGATATCGGCCGCGGCCACCAGACCCACCCCGCCCGCGTAGGCATCGCCGTGCACGCGGGCGATCACCGGCTTGCCGCAGCGATGGATCGCCTCGAGCATGCGCGCGAGCTTGCGCGCATCGGCGCGGTTCTCGTCGTCCGAGTAACCGGCCATCTTCTTCATCCAGTTCAGGTCCGCTCCCGCGCAGAACGCGGCGCCTTCGGCGGCGAGCACGATCGCGCGCACGCCTTCATGCGCGTCGAGCCATTCGAACGCGGTGGTCAGCTCGGCGATCGTCGTCTCGTTGAACGCGTTGCGCACGTCGGGGCGCGCGAGCGTGACGGTCGCCACGCGGCCGGCTTCGCTTACCTTGATCGTTTCGTATCGCATCGGTCAGCCCTCCCGGCCGTTACATGCGGAACACGCCGAAGCGCGTGTCTTCGATCGGCGCGTTCATCGATGCGGCCAGGCCGAGCCCGAGCACGTCGCGCGTCTGCGCCGGGTCGATCACGCCGTCGTCCCACAGCCGCGCGCTCGCGTAATACGGATGGCCCTGGCGCTCGTACTGGTCGCGGATCGGCTGCTTGAACGCGTCCTCTTCCTCGGCGGACCACGAACCGCCCTTCGCCTCGATGCCGTCGCGGCGCACCGTCGCGAGCACCGAAGCGGCCTGCTCGCCGCCCATCACCGAGATCCGCGCGTTCGGCCACATCCACAGGAAGCGCGGGCCGAATGCGCGGCCGCACATCCCGTAGTTGCCGGCGCCGAACGAGCCGCCGATGATCACCGTGAACTTCGGCACCTTCGCGTTCGACACGGCGGTCACCATCTTCGCGCCGTGCCGCGCGATGCCTTCGTTCTCGTACTTGCGGCCGACCATGAAGCCCGTGATGTTCTGCAGGAACACGAGCGGAATCTTGCGCTGGCAGCACAGCTCGATGAAATGCGCGCCCTTCACGGCCGATTCGGAGAACAGGATGCCGTTGTTCGCGACGATCCCGACCGGGTGGCCCCAGATGTGCGCGAAACCGGTAACGAGCGTCGTGCCGTAGCGCGCCTTGAATTCGTCGAACTCCGAATCGTCGACGATGCGCGCGATCACCTCGCGCACGTCGAACGGCTTGCGCGTATCGACCGGGATCACGCCGTACAGGCTCTTCGCGTCGTAGCGCGGCGGCTTCGGCTCGCGCAGCGCGACCGGCGACGCGATCTTCGGCGCGAGATGATCGACGATGTTGCGCGCGATCGACAGCGCATGCGCGTCGTTCTGCGCGAGATGGTCGGCCACGCCCGACAGGCGCGTATGCACATCGCCGCCGCCGAGATCCTCGGCACTCACTTCCTCGCCGGTCGCGGCCTTCACGAGCGGCGGGCCGCCCAGGAAAATCGTGCCCTGCTCCTTCACGATGATCGACTCGTCGCTCATCGCCGGCACGTACGCGCCGCCCGCCGTGCACGAGCCCATCACGACGGCGATCTGCGCGATTCCCGCGGCCGACATCGTCGCCTGGTTGAAGAAGATGCGGCCGAAGTGGTCGCGGTCGGGAAACACGTCGTCCTGGTTCGGCAGGTTCGCACCGCCCGAATCGACGAGGTACACGCACGGCAGCCGGTTTTCCGCGGCGATCTCCTGCGCGCGCACGTGCTTCTTCACGGTGACCGGGTAATAGGTGCCGCCCTTGACCGTCGCGTCGTTGCACACGATCACGCACTCGCGGCCGGCGATCCGGCCGATCCCGGTGATGACGCCCGCGCCCGGCGCGTCGTCGTTGTACATGCCGTTCGCCGCGAGCTGCGAGAACTCGAGGAACGGCGCACCCGGATCGAGCAGTTGCGCGATGCGGTCGCGCGGCAGCAGCTTGCCGCGCGCCAGGTGCTTGTCGCGCGCGGCCTGGCCGCCGCCCTGCGCGAGCTGTTCGATCTTCGCGCGCAGATCGGCGACGACCGCCTCGAGCGCGGCGGCATTCGCGCGGAAGTCTTCCGAGCGCGGGTTCAGTTTCGATTCGATGATCGGCATCGACGGGGCTCCGTTCGCGTGACGTGGGGCGTTACATCGTTTCCGCGAACAGCTCGCGGCCGATCAGCATCCGGCGGATCTCGCTCGTGCCGGCGCCGATCTCGTACAGCTTCGCATCGCGCCACAGGCGGCCGACCGGGTATTCGTTGATGTAGCCGTTGCCGCCGAGGATCTGGATCGCCTCGCCGGCCATCCACGTCGCCTTCTCGGCCGTATAGAGGATCACGCCCGCGCAGTCCTTGCGCACCTGGCGGATGTGGTCGCTGCCGGCCGAATCGAGGTGGCGGCCGACCGCGTACAGATACGCGCGGCACGCCTGGAACGTGGTGTACATGTCGGCGACCTTGCCCTGGATCAGCTGGAATTCGCCGATCGCCTGGCCGAACTGCTTGCGGTCGTGGATGTACGGCACCACCGCGTCGAGACACGCGGCCATGATGCCCGTCGGGCCGCCCGACAGCACGGCGCGCTCGTAGTCCAGGCCGCTCATCAGCACCTTCACGCCGCCGTTGAGCTGGCCGAGGATGTTTTCCTCCGGCACTTCGACGTCCTGGAACACCAGCTCGCCCGTGTGCGAGCCGCGCATGCCGAGCTTGTCGAGCTTCTGCGCGACCGAGAAGCCCTTCATCCCCTTCTCGACGATGAACGCGGTAATGCCGCGCGGGCCGGCTTCGAGGTCGGTCTTCGCGTAGACGACCAGCGTGTCGCAATCGGGCCCGTTGGTGATCCACATCTTCGTGCCGTTCAGCACGTAGCGATCGCCGCGCTTGTCGGCGCGCAGCTTCATGCTGACGACGTCCGAGCCGGCATTCGGCTCGCTCATCGCGAGCGCGCCGATGTGTTCGCCCGACACGAGCTTCGGCAGGTATTTCTGCTTTTGAGCCTCGGTGCCGTTGCGGTGGATCTGGTTCACGCACAGGTTCGAGTGCGCGCCGTACGACAGGCCGATCGACGCCGAGGCGCGCGAGATCTCCTCCATCGCGACCATGTGCGCGGTGTAGCCCATGTTCGCGCCGCCGTATTCCTCGGCCACCGTCATGCCCAGCACGCCGAGATCGCCGAACTTCTTCCACAGATCCATCGGAAACTGGTCGGTGCGGTCGACCTCCGCCGCGCGCGGCGTGATTTCCTTCGCCGCGAACGTCGCGACGGCGTCGCGCAGCATCTCGATGTCTTCACCGAGCATGAATTGCACACCGGGCAAGTTGATCATGTCTCCTCCGTCTCCAGAAAGTGTGTGGCATCCACTGATTTCTGAGTTTCGCTCAAATCGAATGAATGCACCGATTCATTGACCAATACAGCGTAAATTTTGCACAGTTTCGCGCCTCGCCGGGTTCGGCGTCAATAGTTTTTTGAGTGACACTCAGATATCATGCCGAGATGACAGCCGCTACCGCAGACACCATGACCGCCACCGTCAAAGCCGATCGCGCCGACACGTCGCGCGCGCCCGCCGGGCGCAAATCCCAGCAACGCGTGCAGGACATTCTGCGCGCCGGCCGGGAAGTGTTCGCCGAAAAGGGTTACGAGCATGCGACGGCCGCCGAGATCGCGCAGCGCGTGGGCGTATCGGAGGCGACGGTGTTCAGCTACTTCCGCGGCAAGCGCGAGCTGTGCGCGCGCGTCATCGCGGATTGGTACGACGAAAACATCGCGGCGTTCGAGCACGGGATGCCGCAGGAAGCGTCGGTGCAGCAGCAGTTCGCGTTCATCGTGCGCACCCACCTGCGGCTGATGCTGGTGAACGGCACGGGCCTGTGCGCACTGGTGCTGTCGGAGGGCCGCGCGAAGCAGCATGCGCTGAGCGACGAACTCACCGCGCTGCAGCGCCGCTACACCGCGCCGCTGATGGACGTGCTCGCGCGCGGCCAGGCAGCCGGGCAGGTACGTACCGACCTGCCGCTGAGCCTGCTGCGCTCGATGGTGTTCGGGCCGATCGAGCACGTGCTGTGGGATGCGATCCTCGGGCACCGCAAGCTCGACACGGAAACGACGGCCACGCAGCTCGTCGACATGCTGTGGGCCGCCGTGCAGCCGCCGGCGCCGGAACAGGCGGCGCTCGTGCGGTTCAGGAATGAAGTGGCGGAAGCCGTGCGCCGGCTGGAAGGGGAAGCGTCACGCCCGTGACGCAAGGGCGCGGCCCGGCGTACGTCGTATCGTGCGCCGCGCGTAACCGACCGCTACGAATCCTCGCCGACGCGCAGCGGCGCGCGGCTCTGCTCGTTGTTCAAATGAACGAACTTGCGCAACAGGCGTACGAGTTCCTGCGAATCTTCCTCGCCCATCCCGTCGAACAGGCCGGCACGCAGCTCCTGCACTGACGGAATCAGGCGCGTGAGCAGTTCGACGCCCGTCGGTGTCAGCAGCAGGCGCCGCTGACGCCGCGGCAGCACTTCGCGAACGATCAATCCTTTCGCTTCGAGCCGGACCGCGAGGTCGGCCGTCGTCGACGTGTCGAGCGCCACCCGCTGCGCCAGCGTCACCTGATCGAGCCCCGGACACTCGTAGAGCATCCGCAGGACGGCGTACTGCACCGGCGTCACGTCCCGGCCCAGCTTCTCGTAGAACATCGCGACGGCAATCTGGTGCGCGCGCCGGATCAGGTGCCCCGGCTCGTCGTACAGGTCGAGCGGGAAAGCCGGCGCGTCGGCGGGATTCGTTTTTTCCATGAATGAGTCGATGACATAGGCGGCGCGCGCCGGTTGCGCGCGCCGACGGCATGGCGCTGCCTCGCGCCATTTCCCGGGAAAACCAGTATACCGCTCGCCTTGCTCCGGCCAATCTCAATGCGTACACTGAATCTCATTCAGTACACGGAATGAAGAACTGCCGCATGTCAGCGGCACCGCCCCGAAGGAGACGACGAACGTGTTTCTCAAGAACGCTTGGTATGTGGCATGCACGCCCGATGAAATCGACGGCAAGCCTCTGGGCCGCAAGATCTGCAACGAGTCGATGGTGTTTTACCGCGCGGCGGACGGCCGGGTCGCCGCGCTCGAGGACTTCTGCCCGCACCGCGGCGCGCCGCTGTCGTTGGGATTCGTGCGCGACGGCGTGCTCGTGTGCGGTTATCACGGGCTGGAAATGGGCTGCGACGGCAAGGCGTCCGGCATGCCGGGCCAGCGCGTCGGCGGCTTCCCGCCGATTCGCAGCTTCCCGGTGATCGAGCGGTACGGATTCGTCTGGGTCTGGCCGGGCAATGCGACGGAAGCCGATCCCGCCAAACTGCCCGCGCTGGCCTGGGCCGAAGACCCGGCCTGGGCGCACGGTGGCGGCCTCTATCACATCCATTGCGATTACCGGCTGATGATCGACAACCTGATGGACCTCACGCACGAAACCTACGTGCATGCGTCGAGCATCGGCCAGAAGGAGATCGACGAAGCGCCGCCGAAGACGGTCAGCCGCGGCGACGAAGTCGTCACGAGCCGCTTCATGGAGAACGTGATGCCGCCGCCGTTCTGGCGGATGGCGCTGCGCGGCAACGGGCTCGCCGACGACGTGCCGGTCGACCGCTGGCAGATCTGCCGCTTCACGCCGCCGAGCCACGTGATGATCGAAGTGGGCGTCGCCCATGCGGGCCACGGCGGCTACGACGCGCCGGCCGAGTCGAAGGCGTCGTCGATCGTGGTCGACTTCATCACGCCCGAGACGGACACCTCGATCTGGTACTTCTGGGGCATGGCGCGCAACTTCCGGCCCGACGATCACGCGCTGACCGCCGAAATCCGCGAAGGCCAGGGCAAGATCTTCGCCGAGGATCTCGATATGCTCGAACGCCAGCAGCTCAACCTCGAGCAGTGGCCGGACCGCAAGCTGCTCAAACTCAACATCGACGCCGGCGGCGTGCTGTCGCGCAAGGTGATCGAACGGCTGCTCGCCGAAGAAAACGCGGCGAGCCCGCAGCGGCCCGTGATTCCGGTCGCGCAAATCAAGGAGGCGTCATGAGCGCCGCGACCTTGACGGTCCGGGTGGCCCGCAAGTGGCAGGAAGCGCGCGACATCTGCGGTTTCGAATTCGTCAGCGACGACGGTTCGCCGTTGCCGGGCTTTGAAGCCGGCGCCCATATCGACGTGCATTTGCCGGGCGGGCTCGTGCGCCAGTACTCGCTGTGCAATCACCCGGAACATGCCGATCGCTATCAGATCGCCGTGCTGCGCGATGCTGATGGCCGCGGCGGGTCGCGCGCGATCCACGACGAAGTCCGGCAAGGCGATACCCTGCGGATCGGCATGCCACGCAACCAGTTTCCGCTCGCCCCCGACGCTCCGCACCACCTGCTGCTCGCGGGCGGGATCGGCGTCACGCCGATCCTCAGCATGGCGGAACGGCTGTTCTCGTCCGGCACGCCGTTCGACATGCATTACTGCGCGCGCTCGACCGATCGCATGGCCTTCGTCGAGCGGATCAACGCGGCCGGGTTTCGCGATCGCGCCCGCCTCCACGTCGACGACGGCGCCCCCGAGCAACGCTTCGACCTCGCCGCCGTGCTCGCCGCCGCGCCCGCAGGCACGCACCTGTACGTATGCGGCCCGCGCGGCTTCATGGACGCAGTGCTGAACGCCGCGCGCGAGCGCAACTGGGCCGAAGCGCGGCTGCACTACGAGTTCTTCGGCGGCGCGGTTGCGTCGTCCGGCGCGGACCGTGCGTTCCAGGTTCGGATCGCGAGCAGCGGCATGGTGATCGACGTGCCGGCCGAATGCACGGTCATCGCGGCGCTGGCGGCGAACGGCGTCGACGTGCTGACGTCGTGCGAGCAAGGCGTATGCGGCACCTGCGCGACGCGTGTGCTCGAAGGCGAGCCCGATCATCGCGACTCGTATCTGACGGAAGCGGAACAGGCAGCCGGCGACCAGTTCATGCCGTGCTGCTCGCGATCGCGAAGCGACCTGCTGGTCCTCGATCTGTAGGTCTGCAAATCGGTAGACGGACCGCCCGACTCGCGGCGGCCAACCACAATACTGGAGACGATCAATGGAGCAACATGCCCGGGCACCGATCAATACTACTCAGTTCCCGGTCGACCGATGGTGGGTCGCCGCGCTGTCATCCGAACTGACGGACAAACCCGTCGCCCGCACGCTCCTCGGCCGCCCGGTCGTCCTGTTCCGGTTGCCGTCCGGGGAAGTCGGCGCGCTGGAGGATCGCTGCTGCCACAAGTCGCTGCCGTTGTCGTGCGGCTCGCTCGAATCGCGCGGCCTGCGCTGCGGCTATCACGGCCTGTTGTTCGACCGCGACGGCACGTGCGTGGAGATTCCCGGCCAGGACCGGATTCCGGCGAAGGCGTGCGTGTCGTCGTATCCGGTACGGGAACAGGACGCCATCGTGTGGATCTGGATCGGCGCCGACGCGCACGCTCAACCGACAAACGCGCCGCCACACTATGCGTTCCATGCCGATCCGCAATACCGGTTCGGCGGCGGCCACTACCACTACGACGCACCGTATCAACTGATTCACGACAACCTGATGGACCTGAGCCACCTCGGCTATGTCCATCTGAAAACGATCGGCGGCAACGCGGCGCTGCACATGGGTGCGGAAACCCGCGTCAGCAGCGACGGCGATACCGTGACGCTGGTTCGCCGGATGCCGGATTCCGACCCGCCGCCAACCTATACCGCCGCGTGGCCGTTCGCGGGCCGCGTCGATCGCTGGCAGGAAATCGAATTCCACGTGTCGCACATCCGGATCTGGACGGGCGCGATGGACGCCGGAACCGGCGACCTGCACGATCCGGCACGCGGCGGCTTTCACATGCGCGGCTTCCACGGCATCACGCCCGAAACGGAAACGACGACGCACTACTTCTGGACCGTCGCGACCAATCCGCAACACGACGTCGAGCGCGTCGCGCAAGCGGTCATCGAGCAATCCGCGGCGACGTTCGACGAGGACAAGACCGTGATCGAAGCGCAGTACCGGAACCAGCTGCGGTTCCCCGGCGGCCGCCAGATCGACATTCACGTCGACGCGGGCCCCAATCGCGCGCGGCGCGTGATCGAGCGGCTGCTGCTCGAACCCGCTTAAGCATCGCGCCGCCCCGCCGACAACACCCGCCGGTCGCGACGGGCGCTCCGCGGGATGCCCCGTCGGCCCGTTCAATCGCTTTCGTCCCATTCGCCATCACCGGCTTCGATTTCACCCCATTTAATTAGTCATACTATTTACAAGGATCTTTGACGTGAGTGCAAACATCCGCAATACGATCGACGAATCCCCGATGAGCACGTTCCAGACGATGGCGGTCACCGCCTGCGTCGTGCTGAACATGCTCGACGGCTTCGACGTGCTGGCCATCGCGTTCGCCGCGCCGCACCTGGCGGCCGAGTGGAAACTGAGCGGCAAGGAAATCGGCCTGCTGCTGAGCGCCGGGCTGGCGGGCATGGGCATCGGCTCGGTGCTGATCGCGCCGCTCGCCGACCGCGTCGGCCGCCGCCGCATCATCCTGCTCTGCCTCGCGGTGATCTCGACCGGGATGCTGGCCTGCGCGGCCACGCACAGCACGCTTCAACTTGCCGTCACGCGTGCGTATACGGGGCTCGGCATCGGCGGCATGCTGGCGAGCCTGACCGTCATCAGCGGCGAATACGCATCGAACAAATGGCGCAGCGCCGCGATCGGCATGCAGTCGACCGGCTACGCGATCGGCGCGACCGGCGGCGGCGTCATCGCCGGCTACCTGCTGTCGACGTGGGGATGGCGCAGCGTGTTCGCGTTCGGCGGCATCCTGACCTTGATGTCGATCCCGATGGTGCTCGCATTGCTGCCGGAATCGCTCGACTTCCTGCTGGCAAGGCGTCCCGACAACGCGCTGCAGAAAATCAACCGCATCCTCGCGAGAATGAAGCGCGCGCCGATCGACATGCTGCCGGCGGCGACTGCCTCCATCGGCTCGGCGAACGCCGCGTCGAGCTGGACGGCCGTGCTGCGCGCGCCGCTGACGCGCCGCACGATCGCGTTGTGGATCGCATTCTTTCTCGTGATGGGCAGCTTCTACTTCGTCGTGAGCTGGACACCGAAGCTGCTGGTTCAGGCCGGGTTGTCGGCATCGCAGGGGGTCACCGGGGGCGTGCTGCTCAATCTCGGCGGCATTGCCGGCGCATCGCTCTTCAGCCTGCTGTCGACACGGTTCGGCCTCCGTAACCTGCTCGGCGCGACGCTGCTGCTCGGCGGCGTATTGATGGCCGTGTTCGGCGCGAACACCGGCTCGCTCGGGATCGGGATGACGGTCGGGGTATTCCTCGGCGCCGTGATCAATGCGTGCGTGGCCGGCATGTATGCGTTGTCGCCGACGCCGTATCCCGCCGAAATCCGCACGACTGGCATCGGCCTCGCAGTCGGCATCGGCCGCCTCGGCGCGATCCTGTCGCCGATGACGGTCGGTGCGCTGCTGGACGACGGCTGGTCCGTGTCCCATCTGTATCTCGCGTTCCTCGTGCCGATGGCCGGCGCGGCGATCGCCGTCGCCGTGGCGGGTACGCGCGCCGTGGCACCGCGCAGGCAACGCGACCCGGCGATGTCGTAACGCACGACGCCGCAGCCTTGCCGATACCCGTCGGCACCCCGGATCGGCTCGGGCCATAAAAATATCGATAAGCATATCTACATACTGTTTGGAGACAGCCATGAAAACGAAACTGGGCGCCGCACTCGCGACGGCGATGGCACTGACGCTGGCGCTGGCCGGACCGGCCTGCGCACAAAGCAGCATCACGCTGTACGGGATCATCGATACCGGCGTGTCCTACTACAACAACGCCGCACATGGCGGATCGTTCACGGGTATGCCGACACTGACCGGCGAAGTGCCGTCACGCTGGGGGTTGAGGGGCACGGAGGATCTCGGCGGCGGCTACCAGGCTTTCTTCGTGCTCGAGAACGGCTTCCAGCCCGGCACGGGCGCACTGAACTACGGCGGGCGCCTGTTCGGGCGACAGGCGAACGTAGGCGTGAACAGTCCGTTCGGCGCGCTGACCCTCGGCCGCCAGATGAACATGTCGATGATCGTGCTGACCAATGCGGACGTGATCGGCCCGTCGATTCACTCGATGGCGGATTTCGATTCCTATCTGCCGAACGCGCGCAGCGACAATGCGATCGGCTACAAGGGCACGTTCCACGGGGTAACGCTCGGCGCCACCTACAGCTTCGGCCGCGACGCGGCCGGACCGGCCGGGCCGTCGGCGACGGGCTGCGCCGGACAGGTGCCCGGCGACATCGTCGCTTGCCGCCAATACACGGCGATGCTCGCCTATGACGCGAGCAATTTCGGGCTCGCCGCGTCGCACGACGTGATGCGCGGCGGCGGTGGTGCGCTCGCGCCGCTGAACAATCCGGCGTACACCGACACGCGCGACATCGTCGCCGGCTACGTGAAGATCGGCCCCGCGAAACTGGGCGCCGGGTGGATCCGCCGCAACCTCGCGGCGGCCGAGCACCTGCAGGCCGATATCGTGTTCGCCGGCGGCACGTACTACGCGACGCCCTACCTCGCGCTCGACCTTCAGGGCGTCCGCTACCTGCAACGCCGGGAAAACAGCGAAGGCGGCACGAACGCGACGCTGCTCGTCGGCCGCGCGAACTATTTCCTGTCGAAGCGGACGACCGTCTATACGTCGGTGGGCTACATGTTCAACAGCACGCTGGCCGCGAACGCGGTCGCCGCGGGCGGGACGGTCGGCACCGGGATGAACCAGCTCGGCGTGATGGCCGGCATCCAGCAGAAGTTCTGAACGCCGGATGCGCGTGCGCCGGTCAGTTGGCGAGACGGCAGTGGGCCAGCTTCAGGCCCGGCAACACGGGCGCATCGATATAGCCTTCGTTCACGCAGCTGAAGCGGAACGCCGTCGACGTGACGAACGGCTTGATTTCGCCGCCGGGGAATTTCGGCTTCAGCGCATCCTGGTCGGCCACGTCGAAATGCGTATCGAACTGCTCGCCGTCGGCCGTCAGCGCGCCGAAGTAAGTGCCGCCCGGATCGCTGCCCATCCGGATCACGGCGCCGACGAACGCGAGGCGCTTGCCGTCGTACTTCGACTTCGCCGCGGTCGCGTCCTGCGTGTAGGCCTCGATCACGGCGCCGTAGTGCGCGTCGATCGCGGGGTCGGCATCGGAAGCCGCGCAAGCAGCCTGGTGAATGCCTGCCAGCAGCGCGCAGGCCGCAAGCGCGGCCGCCGCGAACGGCGCGGAAATCTTCTTCATGGGTGGTCTCCCGTCTAGCGTGGTGGTTGAAGTGATTGAAGCCCGGCGCAACGCCGGATGAACTCGCTTCCGTTGCTTTAATCGTTCGAATGGCGGATGACGGCTGCGATCACTTCATCGCCCGCGTGGTCGTGCGCGGTGCGTGGCGTCGCGCGGAACGCGACGTGACAGGAAGATGACATGGTGCGGCCCCCGGCTCTCTCGTTGAATTTCACTGCGTCTGATTTTGGCCGCTACGGTAGCAGACGGCCGCCAGCCCGGCAACCAACGCCCGAGCTCGACAATCATGTCATTACAATTGCAAATGATTCTCATTACATATATCATGCACGCCTTGGCCGTAACGAAACGCCGCGGCCCGCGACACGATCCTTAGCATTCCCTCCTGTATCGATTCATGCCATCCCGTCGAACGCCCCGCCGCGTCCGGACCCCGCGTCCGTGGCGCTCGAGCCTGCCTGCCCTGATTACCCTTTGCGTCGCAAGCGGCGCGCATGCGGCCAACGCCGAAGCCGGTGCAACTGCATCGGCACCCGCAACGCCGGCCGGGAAAGAACTCCCCGCCATCAACGTCAACGCATCGTCGACCGTAGACCCGACCATCGGCTACCAGCCGCGCACCAGCAGCATCGCGGGCGGCAACGACCGTCCGTTGAAAGAGATTCCGCAATCGGTCGCGGTGGTCAGCAGCAGCGTGATGCAGGACCAGCAGGCGCGTTCGCTCGACGACGTGCTCGGCAACATCAGCGGCGTGACGCAAACCAACACGCTCGGCGGCACGCGCGACGCGTTCATCAAGCGCGGCTTCGGGTCGAACAACGACGGCTCCGTGCTGGTCGACGGCGTGCGCACGCCGGTGCTGCACAGCTATCTCGCGACGATCGACCGCGTCGAGGTGCTGAAGGGCCCCGCTTCGCTGCTGTACGGGATGCAGGATCCCGGCGGCGTGATCAACCTCGTCACGCGCAAGCCGGAAGACACGTTCGGCGGCTCGATCTCCGCATCGCGCACGAGCCACGGCGGCAGCAACGCGCAGTTCGATCTCACGGGGCCGCTCGGCAAGCCGGGCCAGGTCGCGGGCGGCACGCTCGCGTTCCGGCTGACCGGCGAATACGACACGAGCCGCTACTGGCGCAGCTTCGGCCGCGAACGCAACGCGCTGATCGCACCCGCGCTGTCGTGGCACGACGCGAACACGTCGGTCGACGTCAGCTATCAGTACGTCGACTACACGATGCCGTTCGATCGCGGCACCGTGCTCGTGAACGGCCAGCTCGACGATGCGTTGCGCTATCGCCGCTACGAAGAAGCATGGTCGCAAAGCAGCGGCATCCAGGAAACGCTGCGGACGCGCATCGAGCACCGCTTCTCCGATGCATGGCGCGTACGCGCGACCTACGGCTGGGGCCGCGACCGCTACGACCAAACCATCACGCGCGCCACCGCGTTCAACAGCAAGACCGGTGCGATGACGCGCTCGTCCGATGCGAACCTCGGCCGCAACGACTCCGACCAGATCGCGACGCTCGGCCTGCTCGGCAACGTGACGCTCGCCGGGATGAACCACGCGATCTACATCGGCGGCGAATACGAACGGCAGCGCAGCTTCCGCGGCGACACGAACCGCGGCAAGGCGACGACGGGCTTCAATCTCTACGATCCCGTGTACGGCCTGCTCGCGGCGGGCGGCACGCCCAACGCGAAGCAAAGCGATTCGCGCTCGGTCGTGCATGCGTATTCGACGATCGTGCAGGACTCGGTGAAGATCACCGACCGCCTCACCGCGGTGGGCGGGCTGCGCTGGGAAAACTGGCAGCAGGAATCGGGGATGGGGCGGCCGTTCGTGTTCGCCGACCGCTCGCGCGGCAGCGTCTGGCTGCCGCAGTTCGGGCTTGCCTACGCGCTCACGCCGGCGCTGACCGCCTACGCGAACGTGAGCCGCTCGTTCAAGCCGAACGTCGCATCGAACGTCGCCGCGCCGCTCGCGCCGGAATACGGCCGCGTGCTCGAGGCCGGGCTGAAGTTCAGCCTGAAGCCCGCGATCACCGGCACGCTCGCGGTCTACCAGATCGACAAGCGCAACGTCGCGGTCACGGTCGGCGACATCACGTCGACGATCGGCACCGCGCGCTCGCGCGGGATCGAGCTCGACGTCGCCGGGCAGATCACGCGCCACCTGAGCGTGATCGGCAGCTATGCGTATACGAACGCGACCGATCGCGACAGCAACACCCCGCTCACGAACGTCGCGCGCCACACGGGCAGCCTGTTCGCCGTGTACGACACGGCCATCGCGAATCTGCCCGGCCGCTGGCGCTTCGGCGGCGGCGCGCGTCTCGTCGGCGCACGCTCCGGCGACACGGCGAACAGCTTCACGCTGCCCGGCTATGTGACCGTCGATGCCTTCGCAGCCTACGAAACGACGATCGGCAAGTTCCCGACGCGCTTCCAGCTCAACGTGAAGAATCTGCTCGACAAGACCTACTACCCGTCGAGCAACAACAACCTGATCGTCGCGGTCGGCGAGCCGCGGCTCGTCACGCTGACGACGACGGTGTCGTTCTGATGGTCTGACGTTCTGATGGTCTGACGTTCCGATCGCCCGATGCGTGCATGGGCCGGCCCAAACGCGGCGGCCCATGCACCACGCCCGCATTCGCAGCCGCTCGCGACGCGTAGCGGCTCGCCCCTTGCTCCAGCGAAGCATCCTTGCCGCTTCGCAAGCGGTCACCGCGACTCCGCGCGCGTTGTGCCGGACAACCACCAACGACGCGGCGACCGAACATCGTCCGATCCGCCGGCGAAGCAGGAACGACAGCGAATCTTCCCGTTGCTCGCCGCCCACACCAGCGCCGGATTCCGCTTGACTGCCGTCCCGCGCGGCACCCGACGCCACCATTCACACGCCTCCCCGGCACTCGCTTCACCGCCCGCAAAAATGCATCCGTGCGATGCAATTCCGCCCGCTCCCTTACCGCATCGCGCGCCGTATGATCGCCCCGGCTTTTTTTCCACGGCGGCCCGATACGCGTCTACCTCTCCATTCGCTCACGCGCTCCGCTCCAACCACCTGCGAACATGTCCAACCTCTCACTCATCCTCGTCGTCTCCATGCTGAGCGCCTTCGGCCTGATCGCGTCCGACGTCTACCTGCCCGCGATGCCGTCGATGGCCCACGAATTTTCGATCGGCGCATGGCAGATGCCCCAGACGGTATCGGCTTACCTGATCGCGCTCGCCTGTGCGCAACTGGTCTACGGCCCCCTCTCCGATCGATGGGGGCGCAAACTCGTGCTGACGGCCGGCATCGTCCTGTACATCCTTGGCTCGATCGGCTGCGCGAGCGCCGGCGGCTTCGCGAGCTTTCTCGGATGGCGCGTGCTCGAAGCGCTCGGCGCGGCGTCCGGTCTCGTCATCGGTCGCGCGATCATCGCCGACACCTGCGACAAGAACGCATCCGCGAAGATCTACAGCATCGTGTATCCGCTCGTGTCGCTGTCTCCGGCAATCGCCCCCGCAATCGGCGGATATCTGGCTGCGTGGTTCGGGTGGCGAAGCGATTTCATTTTCGTCGCCGCATTCGGCGTCGTCGCGCTCGCGCTCGTTCAGTTGCGCCTGAAGGAAACCCGGCCGCCGGTCGCACCGGGGCAACATCGCGCCGCACCGCTGGCCGGCTTCACCGGCGTGCTCGCGGACCGGGCCTTCATCCGCTACACGCTCGTCGTCTGCGCGATCTATTGCGCGTGGTTCGTCTACCTGACGCAGTCGCCGTTCATCTTCTCCGGCCTCGGTCTTTCGGAACGGCAAAGCGGCTGGCTCTATCTGCCGCTGACCGCCGGCATCGTTTCCGCCAACCTGATTGCGCGCCGCATGCTCGACCGGATGTCCTACGACTCGATCGTCGTGGCCGGCGTGGGCTGCTTCGTTGCCGGCGGCGTGGCGTTCGCCCTGTGCGAATCGTGGCACGTCAAAGGCGTCGTCGCGGTCGTGATGCCGATGGTGCTCGTCAGCCTGTCGAATGGATCGTCGCTGTCGCTCGCGGTCTCGGGCGCCATCGCGAGCGAACACGGGCGCGCGGCGACGGCGTCGGGGCTGGTCGGCTTCTTCCAGATCGGCAGTGCGTCGCTCGCCGCCACCGTGTCCGGCGGCCTGCTCGGCACCGGAAGCCACGTGCTGGCGACGGCCATCCCGTTCTTCGCGATCGTCGCGACCATCGCGATCGTGCCGCGCTGGTGTGCCGCGCGGCGCACGCTCTCGATGCGCGACACGCTCCCCCGTTGAGCCCGTGGCCCTGCGCGGGCGAGGCCCCGGCCGCTATCGATAACGGTCGAACGTCGCCGCGATCTCCGCGGTGACCGCCCGAACGCGCGCCGTCCGGTTCAGGTCGGTATGCGATACGAGCCAGACCTGATACGGCACGGCTCGCGTCCGGTCGGGCCAGATTCGCACGAGCGAATCGTCGTCTTGCGCCATATACGCGGGGAGTTCACCGATGCCGATACCCGAGCGGATCGACGCCGCCAGCATCAGGCTCGAACTCACCTGCGCCACGATGCGCCCGCGTTCCATCGACTCGCCGCACAGCGCGTGCCCCTGGTTCGACGTCGTGCCGGGCTGGTAGACGACCAGGTCATGCCCTTCGAACGCGGCTCCGATCGCGGGCTCGCCATGCGCATCCAGATACTCGCGGCTCGCGAACAGCCCGACCTCCCATTCGGCGAGCTTCCGGCGCACGAGGTCGGGGTTTTCCGGCATCACGGTGCGAATCGCGAGATCCGCATCGCGTCGCGTCAGGTTGAGCACCTGCACCGACGTCGTCAGGATCACGTGTATCGCCGGACATTTCCGGCGCAGTTCCCGTATCGCGGGAACGACGAAATCCATCGCGAGGGAATCGGTCGTCGTGACCCGGACCTCGCCTTCGAGGCGATCGTCCGAGCCCTGGACGCGACGCTCGAATTCGCACGCCGCCCGCTCCATCGCTTCCGCGGCCTGCAGCGAATGCTCGCCGACCTGCGTCACGACATAACCTGACGATGTCTTGAGAAACAGCTTCGCACCGAGCGCCTTCTCGAGTGCGGTCAACCGTCGCCCCACGGTGGCCTGATCGACGTCGAGAACGGCCGCGGCCTCGCGCAGCGTCCCGGTGCGATGAACGGCCAGAAAAACGCGGGCATCGTCCCAATTCATGAGTAACGTTCTCTCTCTCGGTAAGGCATGTGTGCATTCGCAGGAGGCGATTATACAAGTCGATCCTGTGCAGACCGTTCCGGATAATCAGCCATCCGTATCAAAAGGACGATCGATTCGCCGATCAAAACCGGAACCGTCCGCAGGAAGCCCCTCAACGACGGGCTCGCCGACCGAAGCCGAGTGCAATGACCGAACCGATGGTCGTTTCACCGATCGCCCCAACCCCGCCCGCCCAATCATCAGCCTCCCGAATATCTCCCATCCGATACCGCGATTTTCCGTACCGGACGCGCGCCGCTAGACTGGCTACGCATTCGCGACGCCGCAGCGCCGTACCGCAACGCGGCACGCCCCACAAAAACGATTCCGGGAGATACCCCATGTCCGACCGGCACGCGCGCCGAGGCGCGCTCAAGACACTCGGCCTTGCGGCCGGCACCGCGCTGCTCGCCGCCGCGCGCCCCGCTCGCGCCGCCGCGCCCGAAACCGGCGCGCTGCTGCCCGGCGGCGCCACGCACCTCGCCGACCTCACGCGCCGCCTCGCGGCCGCACCGCGGCGGCGCGACTTCAAGACGGTGCCGATGATCCTCGAACGTCCCGACCAGTGGGATCATGCGGCGCTCGCCGAACTGACCGGATACCGCGGCGGCCCGAAGCAGGTGTGGGACAACACCGAGCTCGGCGGCCCGTGGCTGAACCTGATGCGCAATTCGCTGAACGCGCAGATCTGGTCGTATCGCCATCCGGATTTCCTCGTCGTATCGGCCACGCACGGCAGCGCGCATCTCGCACTGTTCGACCAGGCCGCGTGGGACAAATACGGCCTCGCGAAATTCGCCGGCGCCGCCTTTCCGGCCAACACGCTGCTCGACGCGAAACCCGCGCAATCGAAGGGCGCACAAAACCACGAGTCGCCTGACGGCGCGTTCTCGTCGCACGACAACAGCATCGCCGCGCTGCAGCAGCGCGGCGTCGTGTTCCTGTCGTGCCACAACGCGATCTGGGAACTCGCAGAGCGGCTCGACGGCGCGAACGCGAATCCCGACAAGCTGCCGCTCGATGCGCTCGCGGCCGACCTGACCAACCACGTGATCCCGTCGGCAATCGTCACGCCGGGCGCGGTCGGCACACTGCCCGAACTGCAGCAGGCCGGCTTCACGTACGCGAAATGAGCACCGCGATGACATCGATCCCCATGCAACCGCCATCGCCATCACCGTTGCCGCGCCGTCGGCGCACGCTGCGCGCCGCGCTGGCCGCCTGGCTCTGCTGCGCATCGGCGCTGTCGCTCGCCGCGCCGGCCGGCCCCGCCGCGAACGTCTTCCCGCCCTGGCAGGACGGCCGCAACAACGACGCGACGCATCGCGGCCTCGAATTCACGGTGCCGCAGGTCGACGTACTCGCCGATTTCCACGGCGACCTCACCGCGCCGAAGCTCGTGCTGTTCGTCGGCGGCAACTATTTCTTCGCGATGGCGCCGCTCGTCGCGAAGTTCGAGGAAGACCATCCCGAGTACCGCGGCCGCATCTACTGGGAGACGATCCCGCCCGGCCTGCTCGTGAAGCAGATCCAGGCGGGCGGCACGATCACCGTCGGCAACATGACGTGGACGGTCAAGCCCGACGCGTATTTCGCGGGGCTCGGCAAGATCGACGGCTTGATCGCGGACGGCACGCTCGTCGGGCCGGCCGTGCCCTACGTGACGAACCAGCTGACGATCATGGTGCGCGCCGGCAATCCGAAGCGCATCGCGTCGCTGAACGACCTCGCGCGGCCCGACGTGCAGCTTGCGATGCCCAATCCTGCATTCGAAGGCGTCGCGCGGCAGATCCGCGCGTCGCTCGTGAAGGCCGGCGGCGACGCGCTCGCGCGTACCGTCTACGACGACAAGGTGCGCGCCGGCACGACCGAGCTCACGCACATCCACCATCGGGAAACCGCGCTGTTCCTGATGCAGGGGCGCGCGGACGCGGGCGTGCTGTGGCAATCCGAAGCGGCGTTCCAGGAACAGGTCGGGCATCCGCTGATGCACATCGACATTCCGGCCGAGCAGAATACGACTGCGATCTATGCGGGCGCGATGGTGAAGGACGCGCCGCATCCGGAAGCCGCGCGCGCATGGCTCGCGTTCATCCGGTCGCCGGCAGCGTTCGGGATCTTCCAGCGCTACGGCTTCGGCCGATACGATGCGGCGACACCGCCGCGGCACCTCGCGCCGGCGCAGCAGGAGAAGCAGCCCGACGCGGGCTGACCGCGCGGCCGCGCCGGCTGCCCGGCGGCGCGCTCGCGGCCTACAACAAGGAGGGGACACGTGAACGATACGGTGCACACACCGCGACGCCTGTTCGCGCCGCTGCTGCTCGCCGCGGCGACGCTGCTGGCCGGCCACGCGCGCGCGGACGACGCGACGCTCGGCAAGACGCTCGCGACACAGGGGTCGACGACGGGCGTCGCCGCCTGCATCGGCTGCCACGGCGGCCAGGGCGAAGGCAACGCGGCGGCCGGCTTCCCGCGCCTCGCGGGCACGAGCGCCGCGTATCTGTCCGCGCAGCTTGCCGCGTTCGCGGACGGCAGCCGCCAGAATCCCGTCATGCAGCCGCTCTCGAAACTGCTGACGCCGCATGAGCGCGATGTGGTATCCGCGTACTTCGCGAGCCTGCCCGCGCCGGCCGGCATCGCCGCCGCCGACGACACGTCGATCGATCCGGCGAACACCGGCGCGTGGCTCGCGACGCGCGGACGCTGGTCGCAAGGCCTGCCCGCATGCGCCCAGTGTCACGGCCCCGGCGGCCTCGGCGTGGGCAGCGCGTTTCCGCCGCTCGCGGGCCAGCCCGCCGCCTATATCGCCGGCCAGTTGAACGGCTGGAAACACGGCACGCGCCCGCCCGGGCCGATGGCGCTGATGCCGGCGATCGCCGGCAAGCTGTCCGACGCCGACATCGACGCAGTGGCCGCCTACTACGCACGCGGCGGCGCCGCGCAGGGAGACAAGCGATGATCGACCGCACGACGCTGATCCGCCGCACCCGCACGGCATTGCTCGGCGCGGCCTGGTTGCCCGCGCTCGCGTTCGCGGCCGCACCGCAGGATGCACCACCGGCCAACGCTTCCGCATCCGCGCCTTCCGCCGTTGCGCCGGCAGCCAGGCCGTTCGCGCCGCCCGCCGAATCCGCGATCCCCGCCGACGAGTTCGGCAAGACCGTGAAGCTCGGCGAGCAGATCTTCCTGCACACGCCCGAGTTCGCGGGCAAGTACGTCGGCAACAAGCTGACCTGCGCGAGCTGCCACCTCGACGCGGGCCGGCGGCCCGATTCGAGCCCGATGTGGGCCGCGTACCTGCTGTATCCGGCGTACCGCAGCAAGAACGGCCACGTGAACACGTTCGCCGAGCGCCTGCAGGGATGCTTCCGCTACAGCATGAACGGCAAGGCGCCGCCGGCCGGCGACCCGATTCTCGTCGCGCTCGAAACCTATTCGTACTGGCTCGCGAAGGGTGCGCCGGTCGGCACGAAGCTGCCGGGGCAGGGTTTCCTGAAACTGCCGCCGCCCGCGCAGAAAGCCGACTATGCGCGCGGCGCCGCCGTCTACACGCAGCACTGCGCGCTGTGCCACGGTGCGGACGGCCAGGGGCAGTCGAGCGGCGGCAAGGCGGTCTTCCCGGCGCTGTGGGGCGCGCGTTCGTTCAACTGGGGCGCGGGGATGGGCGACATCCGCAATGCGGCCGGCTTCATCAAGGCCAACATGCCGCTCGGGCTCGGCGGTACGCTGACCGATCAGGAGGCGTGGGACGTCGCGACCTTCATGGACAGCCACGAACGTCCGCAGGACCCGCGCTTCACGGGCTCGGTGCACGACACGCGCGCGAAATTCCACGATTCGCCCGATTCGATGTACGGGCTCAGCGTGAACGGCCGCGTGCTCGGCGCGCCGTGACGCGGGCACCGGGCAGGCCGCGCAGACCGCGCGGCCTGCTCCGCCCGCGCGTTCACGGACGCCAGCGATACACGATCATGCTGGTGCCGTTGTAGTTGTCCTTCGTGATCACGTATTCGCCGGTCGAGCGCAGGTACGCGCGGATCCCGTACATCGAGTCGACGTCGTTGCCGACATCCATCGCCGACGTGTTCGAGTTGGTCAGCGTCGTGACGAGGGCGCCCGTATTGAGATCGAACACGTCGACGTTCGGCACGGTGTGCACGTAGCCGACGAACAGGTAGTGGCCGGCCGCCGCGATCGATTTCGGGTTCGCGCTCGTCAGGTTGATCACCGGGTTCGGCGCGCTCGTGTTGCCGTTCTTCCAGCCGTGATAGACCTCGATATGCCCGTTCATCGCGGTCCAGTCCCAGTTGCCGGCGAGGCCCTGCGCGAGGATCATCGTGTCGCTGTCCGCCTGGTAGATGATGCGCGTGACGGGCGCCACGGTGCCCGGCACGGCCGTCGTCGTCGGCTTGCCCCACGACGGCTTGCCGGTCGCATCGAAACCCGTCATCGGGTAGCGGGTAATCACGTTGGAGCCGTTCAACCCGGCCCAGACGTCGCCGTTGCCGTCGATGTCGAAACCGGCCGTGACCTGCAGCGTCGTGTTGAACGGCTTGCCCGGCAGCGAGCCGGCCGGATTCGCGATGTAGCCGGTCGCCGGCGTGAAGTAGTAGAAGTTGAAGTTGCCGGGGTTCTGGCCCGACGCGACGAGGATCCGGTTGCCGCCGACCGTCACGAGCTGGCCGAAGTGCTGGCCGCGCTGGTAGTCGTTCATGTCGAGGCGCGGGTCCTTCGGATAGCTGAACGGATCGACCGTGTTCGCGACGAACGTGCCGCCCGCCGAGCCCGTGTACACGTTGTTGCCGCTATAGAAGAACGCGCCGTCGGTCGCCGGGTCGGGCGCGGCGATCGCCTCGAAGTTCAGCGCCTGCAGCTTCCATTGCAACGCGCCCGTCGGGCCGTATGAATGCAGGTCGGTGCTGCCGTTGCGCCCGAGATCCCAGCCCCCGCCCCACGCATTGTTGAGCACGTACAGGTTGCCGCCGGCATCCTTGCCGATGCCGACCACGCGCGTGAAGCGCTTGTCGCCGACCTGCCCCTTGATGCCCGATGTCGTGTCGAGATAACCGCCCTGCACGCCGAACGTGCCGACCTGCTGCGGCGACCCGGCGAGGCTGTAGAGCTTGATGTTCATGTCCGGGCCCTGGTCGCCCACCAGCAACTGCCCCGTCGACGCGTCGAAATACAGCGCCGACGGCCGTGCGCCGGCCGCCATCTGGATCGTGTTCATCAGCGTGCCGGTCGCGCTGTACTGCACGACCACGCCCGCGCTCATGCGCGCCACCCACAGGTTGCCCGCCGCATCGAGCGCCAGCGCACCGGGCCCGGTCACGCCGATGTCGCGCTGCCAGACGCCGTCGGTCGTATAGACGCGCACGCGGTTGCCGTAGAAATCGCTCGCATACAGCAGGTTGCCGGCGGTCGCGAGGCCGGTGATCACGTCCGGATTCGGCAGGCCCGTCCACGTGCTGACCGGGATGCGCAGGTCGCGCTGGTTCGTGCCGCGGTTGTAGCGGCCCACCGAGCCGCTGCCGAAGTTGCGGTTGTAGCCGAGCGCGACGAAGATCGACGTCGCGTTGCCGGTGATCGCGCCACCCTGGAATTCGTCGTGGATGCCGATCGTGCCCATCGGCTGGCCGTTCTGGTAGAGCGCGACACCGCCCGCGTTCTCGTCCCAGCGCGACGCCGTGTAGATCACGCCCTCGGGGGCGACCCACATCGAGCGCGCGGCGTTGCCCACGTGCTGGGCCAGCGTGCCGTACGTGTTCGCGAGCCAGTCGGTCGAGTACGACACCTGCGCGTGACTCGCCGGCGCCAGCATCGCCATGCACATTCCCAGCAATGCCGCCCGAATTTGTTTCATTGACATGAATAATGCTCCCGAACGTTCAATTGTCGACACTGTAAATCGCGGCGCATGAAATATTGGTGATTCCGGCTAAAGCGCATTCGCCTTCATCCCGAATTATTCACGCCATTCTTTTTGCCGTCCGGCGCTTTTCCGTCAACGATGGTCAAACCCGTCCATCACGCCGCAACGGCTTGCGGGCCGCACGGTTTCGGCGCTTTTCCCCGGCATTTTCTTCCGGATTGTTCAATGCAAATACGTCATTTTTTCTGAATTACCCGCATTGCCTTTTTCATTCCCCCGGAAATGGGTTCGATGATTACAAATCGAAATTGAAATGAAAGGGAAAAAATATTGTCCGGCTCGATCGCGTCGGTGCGATTCAGCGCGGCTGCATGCGGCGGGAGGAAGGAAGGAGAATGCGGGATACGGCGGAAAGAACCGCGCGCCGGCCATGCCGGCACGCAGCCGCGATCGTTCAGTTCGCGTCGTCGAGCGTCGGGCCGTCCCAGCCGTCGAGGAATTTCGGCAGCGCGTCCACGACGTCGATCACGCGGTGCCGGTAGAACAGGTGCATCGTCGGCTGCAGGTCGCCGGGCAGTTGCCCGCCGTGCGCACGCGCGGCCAGGCTGTTCGGTACGACGCGCATGCCGAACCGGTTGGTGCCGCACACGATCTCGCCGCAGGACGCGCAATACATGCGCGACATCGACTTCGCCGGATGCGGGAACGTCGCATGGTCGCCCTCGACGGCCACCTGCTCCGGCGGCCACGCGGTCGCGGACAGCATCGGCGTGCCGTAGAAATCGCGGCAGGTCGCGCAATGGCAGTTCGCGCGCGCCGCCGGCTCGCCGCGCAACGTCACGGTGACGGTTCCGCACAGGCAACTCGCGGAATGCGTTCGGGTCATGTCGTCTCCTCGAAAAACGGAGGCGACAGTATAGGGGCATGCCTGCAACGTCGCCCGCATCGGCTGCGGGCGACGTTGCGGACGCAACGATCGCGGCGCGTCAGAACTTCTGGCGCAGGCCGAGGCTGACGATGGCCTGCGACCGCGAATCGGACGAGTGGCCGTTCGCCTTGTCGGACACCGACGCGGTCGCGGCCACCGGCCGGCCGAGCGCGTCGAGCGTCATGCCCGATGCGTGCTGGTACGCGCCGAGCAGGTACACGCTGGTACGCTTCGACAGGTCGTAGGTGGCGCCGAGCGTGACGTTGTGATACTGCGCGCGGTCGTCCACGCCGTCGACATCGCTGCCGCGCGTGTAGCTGTAGCCCGCGAACAGTTGCGTCTGCGGGCGCACGTTCCAGCGCGTGAACACGCCCGCGACGTTGAACGTCGCGTGGCCCGTGAACCGCGACTGGTCGCCGCTGCGGTACTGCACGTTGCTGTAGTTCACCCCGACGACGGCCGGGCCGAAATCGTAGGTCGCGCCGGTCGCGATGATCTGCTGCGACTGCGCGCTCGCATAGCCTTCGTTGATCGACGAGTTGAACAGCCCGTCGTCGGTGCTCTGCCACTTGCCGGCCGTCGGGTCGGTCGCGCCCGTCTTGCTGTTGTCCGATCGCTCGTAGCCGACGCCGACGCGCAGCGGGCCCGCCGCGTACGCCGCGCCGACGCTCCACGTGTTGCGCTGCTTCATGCTGCCCGGCTGGCTGCCGAAACCGTACAGCGCGCCGAACGTGAAACCCGAGTAGTTGGCGCTCGTGTACTTGATCGAGCTGTTGACGCGCGCCGTCTGGTCGAGGTCGTCGATATCGCCCGGGTGCGCGCCGAAGCCGCCGATGAACGACGACGGGCCGACCGGGCTCACGAAGTCGTTGAGCGACGTGTACTGGCGGCCGAGCGTGACCGTGCCGTAGCGGTCGCTGCCGAGGCCGACGAACGCCTGGCGGCCGAACTGGCGGCCGCCCTGGCCCGACGTGCCGTTCGTGATGTCGAAGCCGTTCTCGAGGACGAACAGCGCGCGCATCCCGCCGCCCAGATCCTCGGAACCCTTGATGCCCCAGCGGCTGCCGGACAGGTTGCCGGTCGTGAGCCCGACGTTCGAATGGCCGGTGTACGCGCCCGCGGAGCCGACCCGTTCGTTGCTGCGATAGGTCACGCCCGCGTCGACGATGCCGTACAGCGTGACGGAGCTTTGCGCGGCGGCGACGCCCGCGAGCGAGAGCAGCAGCGGGGCTGCGATCAGTTGCTTGTTCATGATTGTCGTGTCTCCGGGCGGTGAACCCGTTGTTCTGGCTGTCAGTTGCGAGTAGCGCGCGGGCGGCGAGATCCGCCGGCGGTGCGAGGCCGGCATCGTCCGCGCGCGACGACGCGGCGGGCATGCCCGCTGCGGCCGCCATGGTAGATGGAACCGGTTTCAATCTGAAGCGGAATAATGAAAAATGTTTATTGCCAAAATCGAGATAGTCGACCGGGCGGCCGTGTGCGCAGCGCGCCGTCCCTGTACAGCCCGGGCGGGCGCAGCCGATAATCGAGCGCGCCCCTTCCCTCGGGAGTTCCGTCATGCATGAAACGACCCTGCTGGTCTTCGCCGCCGTCGCCTTCGTCGGCATCGCGACACCCGGCCCGACCGTGCTGCTCGCGCTGACCAACGGCTCGCGCTACGGCGTGCGACGCGCGGCCTATGGCTTCGCGGGCGCGATGCTGTCCGATTTCGTGCTGATCGTCGCGGTCGCGCTCGGCCTCGGCGCGCTGCTGATGGCGTCGGCGTTCTGGTTCTCGGTCGTGAAGTGGCTCGGCGCCGCTTACCTCGCGTACGTCGGCATCCGGCTGCTGATGTCGAAGGGTTCGCTCGACGTCGCCGCCGCGCACGGTGAAACGGTATCCGGGCGCAACGCGTCGATCTTCGCGAAGAGTTTCCTCACGGCGGTGACGAACCCGAAGGGCTACCTGTTCTTCTCCGCGTTCCTGCCGCAGTTCCTCGATCCGTCCGCGCCGCTCGCGCCGCAATACGTCGCGCTCGCGGTCACCTTCGCGCTGCTCGACGGCGCGGTGATGTTCGGCTACGCGCTGCTCGGCGCACGCGCGGTGCGACTGCTGAAGCGCGCGGGCGCGCTGTGGCTCGAACGCACGTGCGGCGCGATGCTGCTCGCGCTCGCCGGGTCGCTGGCGCTGTACCGGCGTCATGCGACGTAGGGGCGGACACCGATGAAAATCGCCGCACCGCCCCGCTCCGGCTTTCCCGGCCTGTCGCTCCGCCAGCTCGAACGCGCCGACCTCGACGCGTGGTATGCGTACCTGTCGATGCCCGACGTCTTCCGCCACACGAGCTGGAACCTGCGCGCGCCCGACGATCTGCTGCCGCTGTTCGACACCATCGAATCGACCGACCCCGATTCGATCCGGCGTCTCGCCGTGATCGACGACGCATCGGGCGCGCTCGCCGGGACGATCGGCCTGCATACCGTCTCCACCGTGAACCGCTCGGCCGAGATCGCATACGATCTCGCGCCGTCGCACTGGGGGCGCGGGGTCGCGAGCGCGCTGTGCGCGGCCGTCACCGCGTGGGCCTTCGCGGACGGCGGCTTCATGCGCATGCAGGGCGTGGTGCTGACCGGCAACGCGGGCTCCGCTCGCGTGCTGCAGAAGTGCGGCTACCGCTACGAAGGGCTGTTGCGCGCGTACAGGATGGTGCGCGGCACACCGGGCGATTTCGCGATGTACGCGCGCCTCGCGACCGACTGACGCGCCACCCGCGGCTTCACGCCAAACCGCTCACGGCCTGCGGAATCGCACGTGCACGCGCACGTGCACGCCATTGGACGGCCTGCGCCGAATTGGCGACAATCGCCGTTCCCTTCCCCGACGATCCGCCATGAAAATCGCCGCGCTGTCCGACATCCACGGCAACCTCGCCGCGCTCGACGCGGTGCTCGACGACGTCCGCCGCCGCGGCGCTGACGTGATCGTCAATCTCGGCGACATCCTGTCGGGGGCGCTCCATCCGCCCGAAACGGCCGACCGCCTGATCGCGCTCGACCTGCCGACCATCAGGGGCAATCACGAACGGCAACTGCTCGACGGCGATCGCGAGTCGATGCGGCTGTCGGATCGCTGGGCGCACGACACGCTGCGCGCCGACCATCTCGAATGGATCGCCGCGCTGCCCGAGCGCGCGACGCTCGACGGCGACGTGTTGATGGTGCACGGCACGCCCGGCAGCGACCTCGCCTATTTCCTCGAAACCGTCACGCCCGACGGCTGCCGCGCGGCGACGCCCGCGGAAATCGCGCAACGCGCGGGCGACGAACCGGCATCGCTGATCCTGTGCGGCCACACGCACATCCCGCGTACGGCCCGACTCGACGATGGCCGGCTGGTCGTCAACCCGGGCAGCGTCGGGCTGCAGGCGTACGCGGACGACCTGCCGCACCCGCACCGCATCGAGACGGGTTCGCCGCATGCGCGCTACGCGATGGTGTCGCGCACGGCGGCCGGCTGGAACGTCGAATTTCATGCGGTCGAATACGACTGGCACACGGCGGCCGCCACCGCGGCATCGCGCGGGCGCGACGACTGGACCGTCGCGCTGCGCACCGGCCGGTGCTGACACGCGCCGCCCGCTGTTACTTCATTCACAGGAAAACCGCGCCACCATGCCCGTTCCGTCGCAACTGCTCTTCCTGCCCGGCGCATCGGGCAGCACCGCCTTCTGGCAACCGCTCGCCGGCAGCCTGACGCATCCGGCCGAGCGCCGGATCGTCGGCTATCCGGGTTTCGGCGACACGCCGCGCGATCCGGCCGTCGACGATTTCGACAGCCTCGTGCGTCATGTCCTGGAAACGATCGACCGGCCGACCGCCGTGATTGCGCAATCGATGGGCGGCGTGATCGCGATGCGCGCGGCGCTCGACAAGCCCGGCCTGGTCACGCACCTCGTACTGACAGTCACGTCCGGCGGGCTCGACATGGCAGGGCTCGGCGCGCAGGACTGGCGGGCCGGGTTCGCGCAAGCCAACCCGCAGCTGCCCGACTGGTTCCTGACGTTCCGTGCCGACCTGTCGCGGGAAATCGGCCGCATCGCGCAGCCGACGCTGCTGCTGTGGGGCGACGACGATCCGCTCAGCCCCGTCGCGGCCGGCCGGCGCCTGCTCGAGCGGCTGCCCGACGCGCAGCTGCACGTCGTGCCGGGCGGCCGGCACGATCTCGCGGCCGTGCACGCGGCGACGCTCGCGCCGCTCGTCGATGCGCATCTGCGGCGCGTGTGACGTCGCGCGCGTCGGCGTCGGCGTCAGTTTCCGCTACGGCTTCAGCACGAACCTGAAACCCCGCGGCTCACGCGCCGCCCCCCGTCACCCCGCATTGCGCAGCGTGAGCCGCGCCTCCAGCCCGCCGCCGTCCGCGCGGTTGTTCAGCGTGAGCGTGCCGCCCATCGCAAGCGCGAGTTGCCGCGCGATCGCGAGGCCGAGCCCCGTGCCGCCCGTCTCCCGGTTGCGCGACGTCTCCACGCGCCGGAACGGCTCGAACACCGCGTCGAGCTGATCGTCCGGAATGCCGGGCCCGCGGTCGAGCACGGCGATCACCGCGCCGCCGTCCGGCGCGGCGTGCACGTCGATCTCGGCCGCGCCCGCGAACTTCAGCGCGTTGTCGACGAGGTTGCCGACGATGCGGCGCAGCGCCTTCGGCCGCGTGACGAGCGCGAGCGGCGCGCGGCTGTGCAGCGCGACGTCCTGCCCCGCATCCGCGTAATCGCACACGATGCTGTCGAGCAGCGCATCGAGATCGATGCGGCGCGCGGCCTCCTCGGTGCCGTGCAGCGTCCGCGCATACGCCACGCCCTCCTTCACCAGATGCTCCATCTCGAGCAGGTCCTGGCGCAGCTTCGCGCCCTGCGTGTCGTCGTCCATCACATCGACGCGCAAGCGCATTCGCGTGATCGGCGTCTGCAGGTCGTGCGAGATCGACGCGAGGATCTGCATGCGCTCGGCCATGTACTGCGCGATGCGGTCCTGCATCGCGTTGAACGCCCGGGCGGCGCGCGCGACTTCCGACGGCCCGCCCTCGTTCAGCCGCTCGCCCTTCAGGTCGGGGCCGAGCGCATCGGCGGCCTGCGCGAGCTGCTTGAGCGGCCGCGTCGCGAGCCGCACCGCGAGCCAGCAGCACGCGGCCAGCACCGCGAGCTGCAGCAAGAGCACGACCGGCAGCCAGCCCGACAGCGGCACCGTCGACATCGGATGGATGTCGATCGTGAGCGGCGACCCGTCGGTCAGGCGCAGATGCACCTGCAGATGTTCACGGTCGCCGGGGATCGCGTTCGCGGTCAGCGGATAGTCGCCGCCGATGCCGTCGGAAATCGACCGCTCGACGCGCGCCGACAGCCTCGCTTCCGGCGGCGTGCCGGTCTCGCCGGGCCCGAGGATGAACGCATAGCTGCGCCGCGCCAGGCGCGGCAGCCAGGCGGCCCGCTCGGCCGGCGGCAGGTGGTCGAGCAGCGCGACGGAGCTTGCGACCTCGCGCTCGATGTAGCCCATCATCAGGTTGGTGGTCGCCTGGTCGCGCTCGGTCACCGTGAGCCAGAACGACAGCGTCTGCGCGAGCGCGAGGCCCACGCACAGGATCAACGCGAGCCGCGCGAACAGCGAGCGCGGCCAGTGCCACGAGGTCAACGTGCGCGCGCTCATGGCGTACCGTCGACGGCGGTCACGGCCGACGAGAACACGTAGCCCTCGTTGCGCAGCGTCTTGATGTAGCGCGGCTCGCGCGCGCCGTCGCGCAGGCGCTGGCGCAGCCGGCTCACGAGCAGGTCGATCGACCGGTCGAACGGGTCGGACTGCCGCCCCTGCGTGAGATTGAGCAACTGGTCGCGCGTCAGCACGCGCTGCGGGTTGTCGAGGAACACGCGCAGCAGCCGGTATTCGGCGCCGCTCAGCGCGACCAGCGTGCCGTCGGTATCGAGCAGGTGGCGTCCGGTCGTGTCGAGACGCCATTCGCCGAACGCGAGCATCGCGGCCGTTTCCGTCACCTGCATGCCGGGCGGCAGCATGCGTGCGCGCCGCAGCACCGAGCGGATCCGCGCGAGCAGTTCGCGCACCGCGAACGGCTTGGCGAGGTAGTCGTCGGCGCCCATCTCGAGGCCGATGATGCGGTCGGTTTCCTCGCCGCGCGCGGTCAGCATCAGCACGGGCACCGTGCGGAACTTGCCCGCGCGCAGGTCGCGGCACAGCGTGAGGCCGTCCTCGCCCGGCATCATCAGGTCGAGCACGATCAGGTCGGGCGCGCCGTCGTCCAGCACGTTGCGCATCTCGCGGCCGTTCGCGGCCAGCGATACGCGCATGCCGTTCTTCTCCAGATAATCCGCGATCAGTTCGCGGATCGCGCGATCGTCGTCGACGATCAGCACGTGGTCGATCTTGTCCATGGGTCGTTTCGGTATCGAGGTATCGATGAGTCGAGGCAGGCGATGTCCGCTTTTATACCGCACGGCGGGCGCGCGTTTGTATCCCAATGTATCGCGCCGCCGTGACGACACACAACATTGCACACGCGCGGCTTGCCGGACACATCGCAGATACGTCGGCGCCGCCTAATGGGGCCTGTCGAAACCCGTCCGGCCGCCGCCTCCGAGCGGCGGCCTCCCGCTCAGGAGAACGCCATGCTGCCCCGACTCAAGACCGCCGCCCTCGTCATCGCCCTCGCCGCCACGGCCGGGCTCGCCGCGTTCGCCGGCACCCGCGACGATGCGAGCATGCCGGCCTCGCAGGCCGGGACGGCGGCACCGGATTTCACGGGCATCGACCGCTGGCACAACAGCGCGCCGCTGACGCTCGGCCAGTTGCGCGGCAAGGTCGTGCTCGTCGATTTCTGGACGTACTCGTGCATCAACTGCATTCATACGATTCCGTACGTGAAGGAATGGGACCGCAAGTATCGCGACCAGGGGCTCGTGGTGGTCGGCGTGCATACGCCCGAGTATCCGTTCGAGCGCGACGCGGGCAACGTCGCCGATGCGATCAGGCGCTTCGGCATCCGGTACCCGGTCGCGCAGGACAACCGCTACGACACGTGGCGCGCGTACGGCAACCAGTACTGGCCCGCGCTGTACCTGATCGACGCGAGCGGAAAGGTCGTCTATACGCGCTATGGCGAAGGCGCGTACGACAAGACCGAGGCCGCGATTCGCGATGCGCTCGCGCAGGCGGGAGAAGGCACGAAGGGTGCGACGCGCACGCAATGACGGGCGCCGGTGCGCGGGCGTGGCACGCGCCCGCGCGCCGCCGGGGTCACGGCGTGCACGCCGCTTGCGCGTCACGCGCGTCACGCGCATCACGCGCGTTTCGCGTCGGCCGCCGCGAGCATCGCCTCCCCGATCGCGAGGCTGCCCTCCGCGACCAGCGCTTCGCCCGCGCCGCGGATATCGGCTTCGTCCTTGTTCTGCCCGAGCTTGCGCTTGCCGACGAGCCGCGTGATCTCGATCTGCAGCCCGACGATCGACGCCAGCATCCTGTCGATGTAGTCCTTCGGCGCGTCGCCCATCTTCCACGGCACCGGCTGCGACGCCTCGTGCGTGCGCGTCAGCCGCGCGACCACGCCGCGCACGAACTTCTCGTCGTCGCGCACCGTGATGCGGCCGTGCGCGTGCACGACCACGTAGTTCCAGGTCGGCACCTGCCGGTGCGCCACGTGCTTGCTCGGATACCAGGTCGGCGAGATGTAGGCGTCGCCCGCGCGGAAGATCGCGAGCACCTCGTCGCCGCTCGCGACGTCCTGCCAGACCGGATTCGCGCGCGAGACGTGCGCGTGCAGCTCGCCGAGCCCGCCGTCGTCGGGCAGCAGTTCGAACGGAATGTGGTTCGCGTCGAGTCCGTTCCTGCCGTGCGTGATCAGGCTGCCGAACGGATGCTGCACGATCAGCTCGCGCATCGCGTCGGGGTCGGGCTCGTTGAATTCGGCGGGGACGTACATGTCGGCTCCACGGTCATGCGGGGTTGGAAACGGCGCGGGCGCGAGCCCGTCACCCGCCGATTGTGACTTCAAACTGGTTTATGCTGTAGAGCCGGTTTGGAACAATTTCAGCAGACCAGAATCATGGCAAGAACGACCCGGATCGTCGAAATCCCGTCGCTCGGCGCGCTCGACCGCGCGGCCGGCGACCTGAGCCGCCAGCTCGCGCAGGCGCTGCGCGAAGCCGTGCGTCGCGGCGACGTCCGGCCGGGCGACGCGCTCCCGTCCACGCGGCTGCTCGCCACGTCGCTGCAGGTTGCCCGCGGCACCGTCGTCGATGCGTATGCGCAGCTCATCGCCGAAGGCTTTCTCGAATCGCGCGGCGGCGCGGGCACGCGGGTCGCGAACGCGCTCGCGGAACCGCCGCCCGGCCCCGAACCCGCGCCGCCCGCGCCACGACGGCGCGCGGCCCACGCCGGGCTGCCCGAGCCGGCCGCCGCCTTCGCGCGGATCGCCCGCGAATTCCGTCCGCTGCCGGCGATGCCGTTCGCGATCTCGGTGCCGATCGGCCTCACCGCGCCCGACGACATCTGGCGCCGGCTCGGCAACCGCCTGCGCGCGCGCGGCGCCGGCGCGCCGTCCGGCTATGCCGATCCGCAAGGCGCGCTGCCGCTGCGCGAAGCGATCGCCGACTACGTGCGCCGTTCGCGCTCGGTGCGCTGCGAGGCCGGCCAGGTCGTGATCACGAGCGGCACGCAGCAGGGGCTGCACCTCGCGAGCCAGCTGCTGCTCGGCGCGGGCGACCGGGCCTGGGTCGAGAACCCGGCCTATCGCGGCATCACCGCGCTGCTCGAGAGCACCGGGCGACACGACGCGATGGTGCGCGTGCCGGTCGACGCCGACGGCCTCGACGTCGACGCCGGCATCCGCCTCGCGCCCGATGCGCGCGCCGCGTTCGTCACGCCGTCGCACCAGTATCCGCTCGGCATGCCGCTCAGCATGGCGCGGCGCAATGCGCTGCTCGCGTGGGCGCGTGCACGCCACGCGTGGGTGGTCGAGGACGACTACGACAGCGAGCTGCGCTACGAAGGCTATCCGTTCCCGTCGCTGCAGGGTCTCGACCCCGATCGCGTGATCTACCTCGGCACGTTCAGCAAGATCCTGTTTCCGTCGCTGCGGCTCGGCTACGTGATCGCCCCCCACGATCTCGTGCCCGCGTTCTGCGGCGCGCGCGCACTGATGGATCGCCATGTGCCGACCGCCGACCAGCACGTGCTGGCCGCGTTCATCGCGGAAGGCCATCTCGACCGCCACATCCGCCGCGTGCGCGGTGTGTATGCGGAGCAGCGCGCGCTGCTGATCGACACGCTCGGTGCGCGGCTGCCGCGCGAACGCGCGTGGGTGCAGCCGGGCGATCAGGGGATGCACGTCGTGCTGTGGCTCGCGGACGGCATCGACGATCTCGACGTGGTCGAGCGCGCCGCGCAAGCCGGCGTCGCGGTGCGCGCGGTGTCGCCGATGTTCGCGCCGGGCACGGCCCGCCCGGGGCTCGTGCTGGGCTTCGGCGGGTTCGGCCGCGCGCAGATGGAAGCGGCCGCGCAGCGGCTCGCGGACGTCGTATCGTCAGCGGAATCGCGGCGGCGGGTGCCGCAAAAGGTTGTCGACGGGCAACAAACGTAATCGTCTGTAAATCCTGCAAGCAAACGGCCGTTTTAGCGGGCGTCGCCCGTGGGTCGTTTGCTAGGATCGCGCCTCCTCCATCCGCGCTCCTGCCGCCTTGAACCGCTTCGTGCCGCTTCTTCGAGACGCGTGGCTCCGTTGCCGCGCCCGCGTCGCACCGCTGGCCGCCGCCAGCCGCGCGCGCATCCGCGCGCTGTGCGCCGGCGCATGGCATCGCCTGCGCCATCCGACGCGCCGCGGCGTCGCGCTGACGCTCGCCGCGATCCCGCTGGTCGGCCTGCTGGTGCTGCTCGCGTTCGTGCCGTTCACGCCGAGCATCGGCGACATCCGCAAGGCCCGCATCGACCGCCCCGCGCGCGTGCTGTCGGCCGACGGCCAGGTCATCGCCGAATTCCGGCCCGTCAACCGCGAATGGGTGCCGCTCAAGCAGATCTCGCCGCATATGGTCAACGCGCTGATCGCGACCGAGGACCACCGCTTCTACGCGCATCACGGCATCGACTGGCGCCGCACGCTCGCGGCCGGGCTGCATACGTTCTCGGGCAGCCGCCAGGGCGGCTCGACGATCACGCAGCAACTCGCGCGCAACCTGTACCCGGACGAAGTCGGCCGCGCACCGACGCTCACGCGCAAGGTGAAGGAGCTGATCACCGCGTTCAAGATCGAGACGGTGTACAGCAAGGACGAGATTCTCGAGACCTACCTGAACACCGTGCCGTTCCTGTACAACGCGTACGGCGTCGAGATGGCCGCGCGTACCTACTTCGGCAAATCGGCCGACCAGCTCGACATCGTCGAAAGCGCGACGCTCGTCGGGATGCTGAAGGGCAACAGCTACTACAACCCGGTGCTGAATCCGGAACGCGCGGTCCAGCGCCGCAACATCGTGCTCGCGCGGATGGCGGCGATGGGCATGCTGTCGCCGCGGCAGCTCGCGCAATTGCAGCGCCGGCCGCTGCGCGTCGACTTCGAGCCGCAAACCGCTCAGCCGGGCCCGGCTCCGCACTTCGCGGTGCAGCTGCGCAAGTGGCTGATCGCCTGGACCGACCGCAACAACTACGACCTCTACTCGGACGGCCTCGTCGTGCGCACGACGCTCGATGCGCAACTGCAGGACATGGCGACGCAAGCGCTGACGCAGCAAACCGATCGCCTGCAGGCAGTCGCCGACAGCGCATGGCGCGGCCCGTCCGGCTGCGGGCTGCGCAACGACCTGTTCCGCGGCTTCATCCGGCAGACGCCCGACTATCGCGACGCGCGCGCCGCTGGGCTCGCCGATGTCGCCGCGCTGAAGCAGCTCGGCGCGAATCGCGCGTTCATGCATGCGTTGTGCGAACGCAAGACGCAGGTGCAGGCCGGCTTCGTCGCGATCGACCCGCGCAACGGCGCGATTCGCGCATGGGTCGGCAGCCCCGACTTCGGCAGCGAGCCGTTCGATCACGTAGTGCAGGCGCGGCGCCAGCCGGGTTCGACGTTCAAGCCGTTCGTCTATGGCGCCGCGTTCGCGGACGGCATGCGGCCGGGCGACACGTTCGTCGATCGCCCCGTCGCGATCCCGATCGGCACGCACGCGGTGTGGCGTCCGACCGACGCCGAGCCGCCGACCGACGCACCGATGACGCTGCGCGACGCGCTCGCGCTGTCGCGCAACCGCATCACCGCGCAGGTGATGCAGCGCGAAGGCGCGGCCAGGGTCGCGCAGCTCGCGCGCGCGATGGGCGTGCGCGAAAGCCCGCTCGACGCGGTACCGTCGCTCGCGCTCGGCACGAGCCCCGTCACGCTGAAGGAAATGGTGTCCGCCTACGGGACGATCGCGAATCGCGGCGTATACGTCGCGCCGCAGATGATCACGCGCATCGAGGATCGCGACGGCAAGGTGCTCGCCGCGTTCAACAGCGCACCGCCCGAACGCGCGTTGCCGGTGGCCGCCGCGCAGACGCTGGTCGACGTGATGCGCGGCGTCGTCGATTACGGGACCGGCGAGGACATCCGTTCGCGCTACGGGATCCGCGTCGACGTCGCCGGCAAGACCGGCACGACGCAGGACAACACGGACGGCTGGTTCATCCTGATGCATCCGCAACTGGTGGCCGGCGCGTGGGTCGGCTTCGACGACGGCAACGTGACGCTGCGCAGCGACTACTGGGGCGCGGGCGCGCACAGCGCGTTGCCGATCGTCGGGGCGTTCTACGATGCGGCACTGCGTACGCGCGCGATCGATCCGCGTGCGCAGTTCTCGCCCGACTTCCGGCCGCGCAGCGCACCGGCGCCGGCGCCGAAACGGCGTCCGCACCCCGGCCTGTTCGACTGGCTGAGGTTCTTCCACTGATCGTCGTGCCGGCACGCCACGCCGGCATGGACGACGGCGGCCCCGGCTACCGCCGCGTCGTCGTCGCGTGCCCGTCCGCATACAGCCATACGGGTACGCCGTCGTAGCGCAACGCGGCGACCGGTTCGCCCATGCTCCAGTTCTGCGCGACCTCGACACGACGGACGTACCACGGCATCAACGTCGTGTGCCCGGCAGCGGCGTCGGGATTGTCGTCGAACAGCGCTTCGTCGCCGAGCCGCGTGTAACGCGCCGGATGCAGCACGGTGCCGTCCGCGCGAAACACCGTCGCCCGCACGTCGTCACCGCTCTCGTCCTGCACGCAGGCCAGCCAGCCGTGATCGGCGCCCCAGAACAGGCCGGCCATGTCGTCGTAGCGCCCCTGCACGACCGTCGCGCCCGTCTCGAGATCGCAGATCGCAAACTTCACCGGCTCGCCCGGCAGCACGCCGATCGCGTAACGCGTGAACAGTTCGCCCGGCACGGCTTCGTCATCGGGCAACCACGGCAGCGCCCCCATGTTGACGAAATCGAACGGCGTCAGCACGTGGCCCTGCCCGTCCACGATCGCGCAACGCCCGTCGTCGCGCCGCACGATATGGCGGATCGCGCCAAGCTCGGACAGCATGTCCGTCCGTTCGTCGTCGGTCAGCGTGGCGATTTCCGCGTAATGCGGCTCGACGACGACCCGGCCTTTCGCATCGACCAGGCCGACATGGCCGTTGCGCCACGCGAGGAAGGCGCCGCATTCGGACGACCATTCGAGCGCGGCCCACTCGGGCGGCGCGCGCCATTGCCCGTCGCGCCCGATCAGCCCCCACTGCTCGCCTTCGGATACCGCCGCGACGGCGCCGTTCACGAATTCGTGTGCATCGTCGAAGCGCGGCGGAATCACCCACGCACCGTGCGTGTCGACGAAGCCCCAGCGGCCGTCCAGGCTCGCGGACGCAACCCCGCCGGTGAATTCGCCGAAATCGTCGAGCGACGGTTCGAGCACCCACGTTCCGTCCGTGCCCACGAGCCCGAACCGCTCGCCGACGCGCACGCACGCGACGTCGCCGCTGAAATCCCACACGGCGTCGAACGCCGGTTCGCGCACGATCCGCATCTCGTCGCCACCACCGTCGCCATCACCATCGGCAAACAGCAGGCCGACCTTCCCGTCGCGCGCGGCCCACAGCAACCGGCGATCGCGCGCGCCGCTCGTCCACAGGTTCGTCCACTCGGGCGGCACGATCACGCGCCACGCGTCGTCGACTTCCCGCCGCACGCCCCACAGGCCGTTGCGCGCGCGAAAGCTGAACGTGCCGTAGCCGAGCCAGTTGCCGTGCACTTCACCGGCGTCGAACATCTCGGCAAACGCCACGCCGCGCGGCGGCTCCTGTCGCTGGAAATAGTGATGCGACACGCCGCCGAACCCGAAGCCCCACGCCCAGTCGCGCCAGTCGGCGGGCGTATCGATCTCGAGCACGTCGCGCACGCCGCGCACGTCTCGGAAATCCATGCAGTTCGCGACCCGCCACCACAGGCGCGTGCAGTTGTCGCGCTCCTCGCGGATGTATTCGTCCGGATCGCCGCCGTCGAGCCACGACAGTTCGTCGAGATTCGCGGACAGCCGCGGTGCGCCATGCGCATCGCCGAACGCATCGATCGACTCGCCGAGGTGACGCACGAGCGCATCGAACTGGCGCGCGAGCGCCGGATCGTCGCCGGGCAGCGGATACGCGACGACGAACGACGCGAGCCGGCTGAGTCGCGCATGCGCCGCGCGTGCATCGCTGGCGAGGTTCGGCGTGCCGGCGTCGCCGAACACGCGCTGATCCGTTATCGCGTCGCCCGCGCCGCCGTCGGCCAGCAGCACGCGCCACAGCAGCGGAAAGTGATTGTTGGATTCCGCGAACTCGATCGTTCGCGCGTCGTCGCCGTCACCGGCCTGGAGATAGAGCCATGCTCGATTGCCCATCGGAAGGGTCGCCCTCGTCGTCGTGTCGTCGTGTATCGCGGTACGTCGGCTCGCACGCCGTCAGCGTGCCGCGGCCGGCGGCGAATCGCCGCGGCGCGCGACCCGATACAGCTCGGTGCCGTCGACCTGGAAGCCCTGCACCGTGCGCAGCAGGACGCCCGTGGTCGAATGCTTCGTGGTGAAGCTGTTGCCCGTGATCGACGTGACCTGATACGGCGAGCCGATCGGCATCTTGATCAGCTCGCCGCCCGGCACCTCGAGCACACAGGCGCCCGGCGGCGCCTTGTCAGGGCCGTCGGTTTCCAGCTCGGCCTCTTGCGTCGGTGCCGTTTCGACACTCCATTGGCCGGCGTCGCGCCCGCGCAGCACGATCTTGCCGCCCACTTTCTCGACGCGCAGCGTCGCCGGCTTGCCGGCGGCCGGCGCGTAATCGCCGAGCAGCCCGTCGCAGGCACTGCCGGCTCGCGCGGACATCGAGACGAACAACATCAGACAGAAAACAGGAATACGCACGGCGGGCCTCTCAGGATTCGAATTGTTGTCGGAATGCCGGCGCGGGCGCGCACGGCGGCAGCGGCACGACCGGGTGCCGCCGGACGCCAATATAGCGAACGCGACCGACGTGCGCCAGCCCGCAAGGCTGCATTTCCACCTGAACGAAGTACCGGCCGGCCGATGTGGCAGGCAATGCGCTCAACCGGTCGCGAGCGTCGCGGCCAGCGTGTCGAACTCCGGCGCCCACGCCGCGCGCCACGCGGCCTTCGTCGCATCGTCGACCCACGCGCCGTCGATCCCGTTCAGCATGAATTGCTTGAGATCGGCGACCGTAAAGCCGAAGTGGCTGAACATCAGCTCCCACGCCTCCGACGGGTTGACCTTGTGCAGCGTCGGATCGTCGGTGTTCGGATGGATCTTCAGCCCGAGGCCCGGCATCTTGCGCATCGGATGCCGTTCCGCCCATTGCTCCGGCGGCAGCGTGCGCAGGTAGTACGAATTCGTCGGCACGACGGTGAAGACGATCCCGCGTTCCGCGTAGCGCGCGCACAGCTCGGGGTTGTCGACGATCGTATAGCCGTGATCGACGCGATCGACCTGCAGCAGATCCACGGCCGTCTCGACGTTGCGCCACGGCATCCCGAACTCGCCCGCATGCGCGGTCGTGCGGAAACCGGCCGCGCGCGCATTGCGGTAAGCCTTCCAGAACAGCTCCGGCGGCCGGTCGTTCTCGCGATAGTCGATCCCGAGCCCCGCCACTTCGTCCGCGCGATGCGCCTTCATCCATTCGACGATCGCCACGGCCTCGTCCGGATCCTGCTCGCGGTCGATGCTCGGGATCAGGCGCGCGCCGATTCCGAAGTCGCGCGCGGCGTCGCGGATCGCCGTCACGATCGCGGCCTGCGCGTCCGCATACGCGATCCCCGACACCCGTACCGTGCCCGTCGGATTCCAGAAATATTCCGCATGCCGCACGTTGTGCGCGGCCGCATCCTCCAGATACTCGTAAGCGATGCGCCGCAGGTCGTCGGGCCGCGTGAGCAGATACTTGTCGAGCGCGCGCAGCACGTGCAGCACGCCGACCGGCTTCTCGCCGCGCGCATAGAACGCGTCGATCTCCGCGCGCTCGATCGGCGCGCCGCTGCGTTCCGCGAGCGCGACGAACGTGTCGTGCCGCACCGCGCCGAGCAGGTGGCAATGCAGCTCGACCTTCGGCAGCGCGTGGAAGAAGGCCCGATGGGCCGGCGTGATCTCGATGCCCGTGCGCGCGGCCGGGACGTTACCTGGTGTTGCCTTCATTGCAGTCTCGTTTTGGGTAGTGCCGATACGTCGCGAAAGCCGTCTCTCAGTGCGGCTTCACGACGGTCCAGAAGTAATAGCCGAGCGGCAGCGCGAGCACGACGAGCCCCCACGACACGTCGCTCCGGCGGCCGGCCAGCAGCTTGACGAGCACGTAGCACAGCAGCCCGCCCGCGATGCCGGTGCCGAAGCTGTTCGACATCAGCGTGAGCAGCACCATCGACATCACGGGCAGCGCATCGGTGAAGTCGTCGAAATGCGTATGGCGGATCGTTGCGAACATCGACAGCCCGATCAGGATCAGCGCCGGCGCGGTCGCCTCTTTCGGGATCGCGAGCGCGACCGGCACGAACAGCAGCATCGCGGCGAACAGCACGGCCGCGGCCAGCGACGACAGCCCGCTGCGGCCGCCGGCCTCGACACCTGCCGCCGATTCGATCAGCGCGGTCAGCGCGGGAATGCCGAACACGGGCCCGATCGTCGCCGCGAGCGAATCGACGAGGAACGGCCGGTTGATGTTCGGCAGGTTGCCCTGTTCGTCGAGCAGGTTCGCCTTCGCGCCGACCGCGAGGGCGGTGCCGAGCGTCGAGAAGAATTCCGCCGCGAAGAACGCGAACAGGTACGGCGCGGCCGCGAGGCTCAACGCGCTGCCGATGTCGAGCTTGAACGCGATCGGCGCGATGCTGTGCGGCAGCGACACGAACGACGCAGGCAGATGCGTGACGCCGAGCGGCACGCCCGCCGCTGCGGCGACGAGGATCGCGATCAGGATCGCGCCGGGCACCTTGCGTGCCTGCAGTACGATCGCAACCGCCAGGCCGATCAGCGCGACGAGCGCACCCGGCCGCGAGAAATCGCCGAGCGCGAACGCGTTGGTCTTCGCGTTCGCGACGACCATCCCCGCATTGCGCAGCCCGAGCATCGTCACGAACAGCCCGATCGACGCGCCGAGCCCGAGCTTGATCTGCACCGGTATCAGCTTCATCACGACGCCGCGCGCGCCGAGAATCGTCAGCAGGAAGAACAGGATGCCCGATACGCACGCGATGCCGAGGCCCGTCTGCCAGCCCACATGCTCTGTCGTCGCGAGCGTCACGCCGATGATCACCGATCCGCCGATGCCGGGGCCGACCAGGAACGGCAGGTTCGCGTAGAGCCCCATCAGCGTCGTGAACAGCACGAACACGACGATCGTCGCGGTCGTCGCCGCGCCGCGCTCCATGCCGCCCGTCGCGAGCAGCGACGGGATCACGACGAGCAGGTACGCGGCCGCGAGAAACGACGTGACGCCCGCGATCGTCTCGGTGCGCACGCTCGTGCCGCGCGCGGCGAGCGCGAAGCGGCGTTCGAGCCAGTTGGCCGGCGCGCGCGCCGGCATCGTGTCAGTCGCTGACATGGTGGTTCTCCTGTGATTCCGAATATTGTCCTGTGTCGATGCACGCAGCGCGGTCTTATACTGCCGCGTACCGTATCCCGACCGTTATTGCCCGATGTCGTCCGACCGCTCGTCGCTGCTGCCCGCGCTCACGCTGCGGCAGGTCCAGCACTTCGTCGTGCTCGCCCACGCACGCAGCTTCACGCAGGCCGCGCAGGCGCTGTCGCTCACGCAGCCCGCGCTCACCGCGTCGATCCGCCAGATCGAGTTCCTGCTCGGCGGGCGCCTGTTCGCGCGTTCCGCGCACCGGCTCACGCTCACCACTGCTGGCGAAGCCGTGCTGCCGCTCGCCGAACGCCTGCTCAACCAGGCGCGCGGCACCTTCGACGACATGACGCGGCTCATCGGCGAACGCATCCAGACCGTGCGCATCGCGTTCATCCCGTCGGTCGCCGGCCGCCTGCTGCCCGCGCTCAACGCACTGCGCGACGCCCACCCGACACTGCGCTTCACGCTCACCGACCTGCCCAACAGCGCACTCGTCGAAGCCGTGCGCGACAGCGTCGCGGATCTCGGCATCGGCGTACGCGAACCCGACAGCGACGACGGCACGCTGCGCTACCGGCAGCTGTTCGAGGACGAGATCGTGATCGTCGTGCGGCACGACGATCCGCTCGCCCGCGCGAAGAGCGTCACGTGGGCGAAGCTCGTCGATCGCGAGCTCGCGGTGTTCGTGCGCGGCAGCGTCAGCGAATCGCTGCATCGCACCGGCGGCGCCGAGAAGCTGCGCCTGAACGTCACGTACCGGATGGAATACACCGAGCCGCTCTACGCGCTCGCGCGCAACGGCCTCGCGACCGCCGTGCTGCCGAGCCTCTATACGATGCATCTGCACGATCCCGAACTCGTTGCGCTGCGCGTCGACAAGCCGCGCGTCACGCGGGCGATCTCGCTGATCTCGCTCGCCGGCGACGATCGCGGCCCGCACGTGCGTACATGCCGCGAGTGGATTGCGAAGCACATCTGATGGCGTCGACCGAGTGCGGTTCGCCGTTCGCCGCACGAGCGCCCGCGCTCAGGGCAGCTTCGCGATACGCTCGACGAGCGTCGCATAGAAGCGGTCCGCGTCGACCTCGTTGATCCACGTCGCGTTCGCCGCGCGGCCGCTGCGCCCGTTCCAGTCGACGACGGTCTCGCCGAGCGTCCACTGCCCGGTCGTCTCGACCACCACGTTCACCTTGCGCCCGCCGAACAGCGTCGGATCGACGAGGTAGCCGACCGCGGTCGGGTCGTACATCGGCGCGTCTTCAGCGCCGCGCCGCTTCTTGTTGTACGCGAGTTCGGCATCCATGATGTCCGCGACGATCGCGCCGCAGCGGTTGCCGAGCGCACGGAACGGCGCGACGCGCGCCGGCGTGATCGGCGCCTTCACCGCGACATCGCGCGGCAGCACGACGATCGGCACGCCGCTGCCGAACACGACTTCGGCCGCCTGCGGATCGACATAGATGTTGAACTCGGCGGCCGGCGTGATGTTGCCGCGCTCGAAAAATGCGCCGCCCATCAGCACGATCTCGCGCAGTGCCCCGCGAATCTGCGGCGCCTCGACCAGCGCGGTCGCGACGTTCGTCAGCGGGCCGAGCGCGCACAGCGTCACGCTGTTCGGCGCCGCGCGGCTCAGCGTATCGACGAGATACGACACCGCGTGGCCGGCGGCAAGCGGCGCGCGCGGCACGGGCAGCTCGACGCCTTCGAGCCCCGTCTTGCCGTGCACGTTCGCGGCCGTCACGAGCTCGCGCACGAGCGGCCGCGGGCAGCCCGCGTAGACCGGCAGCGTCTTCGTGCGGCCGGCCCAGTCGCGGATGATCCGCGCATTGCGTTCGGTCAGGTCGAGCGGCACGTTGCCCGCGACGGCGGTCAGCGCGCGCACGTCGAGGCGGTCCTGCGCGCCCAGCGCGAACAGGATCGCGATGGCGTCGTCCTGCCCCGGGTCGGTATCGATGATCACCGTGCGGCGCGCGGCATCGCCGCCGGCGGCGAACGCGCCCGTTTCGGGCAGCAGCGCGGTGCCGGCCAGCGCGGCGGACAGTTTCAGGAAGGTGCGGCGGGATGAGATCGGATGGGTCATGGTCGGGCGCTCAGAAAACGTGCCGGACGCCGAGCGTCGCCATCATCTGGCGCGTGCCGGTCGAGCGCGCATACGCGAAGATCTGCGCATGGTCCGCGTCGCCGGCCGCCTGCTGCGCGATCACCGTCAGCGCGACGTCGGTGCGTTTCGACAGGTAGTAATCGGCCTGCAGGTTCACCTGGTGCCATTTCGGCCGCTTGTCGATCACGTCGTACTTGCCGTTCGTGAACGCATACGCGGCGCCGAGAAAGAGCTGCGGCGTCATCGTGTAGACGATGTTCACGCCGAGGTTCTGCAGGTGCAGGTGCGAATTGTCGAGGTAATCGTAGCGCACGTCGGTAAACATCGCGGCGAACTGCGCGCGGCCGATCGTGTAGAAACCGCCGGTGCCCGCGATCCGCTGCCGGCTGGCGTAAGCCGCGGGCGTCATCGCGCTCTTGCTGAAGATCAGCAGCGGCGACGCGTAGTCGTTCGCGATCGCGCCGTCCTGGTTCGTCGCGCTGTAAGGGTGGTTGTACTGCGCGTAGACCGCGCTCCAGCGCAGCGGGCCCTGCTCGTAGCCGAGCCCGAAGCTGTAGGCGCTGTTGTTCGCGAAGCCCGTCGCATTGCTGAAGCCGTACAGCGCGGTGAATTTCAGGCCGTGGTACACCGGGCTCACGTACTTCACCGAATTCTGCACGCGGATGTCGTTGTAGCCGTTGTCGTTGTCGCCGATGTTCACGCCGTTGCTCGCGATGATCACCGGCCCGATGTAGTCGTGGATCGCATCGTACTGGCGGCCGAACGTCAGCGAGCCGTAGGTGCGGTCGGCAAGGCCGACGTAGGCCATCCGCCCGAACTCGCGGCCGTTCTGCGCGGCCGTGCCCGTCATCACGTTGAAGCCGTTCTCCAGCTGGAAGATCGCGGACAGCCCCTGCCCGAGATCCTCCTTGCCCTTCAGCCCCCAGCGCGGGTTCTGGTTCGTGCCGGACAGCGCCTGCCAGGCGTTCTTGCCGCCCTGGTTGGTCGCGAACCCGACACCGGCCGAGATGAGACCGTACAGCGTGATGCTGCTTTGCGCACAGGCATGCGTCGCGAAGGCGCCGAGCATCGCGAGCGGGGCGAGCTTGTAGAGAGTTTTCATGCGGGTCGTGTGATCGGTGGTGGTCCAGGCGCGGCGGGGTTCCGCGAAACTGGCCTCGACTATACGAACCCGGATCGGATAATAAAAGTTTGCTTTTCTTATGTATCAATAAAACGGATTTATTCTCATCGTGGCATCGCCCGCAGCCGTCAGCCCCGCGGACCGGCGGTCAATCCGCCGTGTCGCCGCCCTTCGGCACCTTCGACCACGCATTGCGCCCCGGCATCGGCGACCAGGCCGGGCGGGTCTTGCGCGCGCTGTCGACCACGACCAGATAACGGCCCGCGATCGGCGTGATGTCGCGGTCGCGACGCAGCACCCACAGCGATTTGCCGGCCTCGACACGCGCCTGATAATCGTCGTCGAGCAAGCCGTGACGATCGAAGAACGTGTTCAGCGACGCGGGAATCCGCACGCAGCCCTTCGAGTGCCGGATGCCGAGCAGCGCTTCGAGCCGGTCGGGATCGGTCGCATGCATCTGGAAGCGCATCGGCGACACGCCGCCCTTGCCCCAGCCGCGCTCGCCGTCCACCCAGCCGAAGTCGTAGATGCGCATGTCGCGGCGGCCGTAGCCGCGAATGCCGTTCTCGTTCGTCGTGCCTTCCGCGCGGAAATCCATGTTGTCGGGCGAGTGATGGAACACGCCGAGCGGCGTCAGGAAATGGTCGTACTTGCCCGGCAGCCCGGTGCCGACCGGCGATGCGCCGATCATCAGCCACGCGTTGGCCGGTGTTGCACGGAAGTAGATGAAGAGCGCCTGCACGTTCGGCGCGCGGTCGACCATCGCGATGTATTCGCCGGCGAGGTCGCCGAGATCCGCATCGGCGAGCGCCTCCTGGAGCCGCTGGCTGTAGGCGCGCTGCTCGCTTGCGGGCACGTTCAGGCGCCGCGTGACTTCCTGCGTGAAGCGCTTGCGCATGTCGACCGCGCGCGCCGTCGCATTTTTCGCTTCTTCGGCCGATAGCGGCGGATGCCGGCGTGGCGGTGTCGGCGCGGGTGCTTCGGCCTCGCTCGCGGCGGTGGCGGAAGCGGCGGAAGCGGGCGCGGCGGCGGAAGCGGCTGAGGCGACGTCGGCAGCGGATGTGCCGGAAGCAATCGATGCCCCCGATGCCGCGCTGGCAGGCTCCGCATGACGCTCGAGCGACGCTGCAGACGCGGGCTGTACGGCCGACGCCCCCGACAACGCATGCGCAGGCAAGCCACGATGCGCATGAGACGCCGCCGACGCGGGCGGTGCAACTGATGAGGATGACGGAGCAACGGACGACGAAGCGTCGGACGCGGCAAACGCAGGCTGCCCGGCAAGCACGGGAACGATCAGGGCAACAGCGAGCGACACATACGCGGCGACTGTGCGGGTACGGCAACGCGACTTCGACATGCGCCGCGTCAGGCTGAAAAGCATCATACGTTCGAAGCCATCGGCCGATCCGGCCGCCGCATGCTGCAATTGCGGGCGGCGCATCTTCCGCGCGAGCCATCGACACGTCCGGCGCATCGTGTGCGCCCGGCGCAGACGCCTCTTCGCGGCGGAGCCGTTCGCCGATGCAACGCGTACGGTCCGATGGCGGCTAATGAGTCGTCAGGCCCTTCATTCTACGCGTCCGAACAGGAATCTTCAGCGACGCAAGTCGCGGTTTCACGGCGAATTTGCGCTTCGTCACGCTTTGTTTCAACTCGTTTCCGCACGCATCTTTCGATGCATGGCAATCTCGTTGGTTGAACGTTCGAGTCCGACAAAGGGCGCTGCTTTTTCGCCGCGGTGCGAGGGCTTCGCCGAATCGATTCGGAAACCGGATCATTCCCGACAAGCCGTACGCACCGGCCGCGCAGTGCGATGCGATCGCATGGCACGCATGCAACACGAACCGTGCGACACGCGTGCACGATCGCCGGTCACTTCGAGATGGCTTCGAGCGCGATGCCCTTCGTGCGCGGCCCCATGAACCCGATCGCGGCCATCACGATCACCATCGCGCCCGCGATGAACGCGAACACGCCGAAGGTGCCGAAGCCCTTCAGCACGGCCGCGATCACGAACGACGAGAAGATCGCCGAGAAGCGGCTCCACGAATAGACGAAGCCGACGGCCCGTGCGCGGATCGACGTCGGGAACAGCTCGGCCTGATACGCGTGGAAGCTGTACGACATGATGTTGCTGGCGAGCGTGAGGCCGATGCCGAGCACGATCAGGAATGCGCCGACCGTCGTCTGGCTGAACAGCAGCCCGCAGACGACGATCGCCGCCGCCATCGCGACGATCACCGACTTGCGCTCGAAGCGGTCGGCGATCACGAGGCCGATCAGCGGGCCGACCGGTGCGGCGAGCGCGATCACGCTCGAATACATCAGGCTCGACGTGATCGTGATGCCCTGCTTGATCAGCAGCGTCGGCACCCAGTTCGCGAAGCCGTAGAAGCCGACCGTCTGGAACACGTTGAAGATCGTCATCATGATCGTGCGGTTGCGATACGGCTGCACCCACATGTCGCGGAAGCTGCCGCGCGGCGGCACGGGCTCGGCGGGCGCCGGCGGCGGCAGCGGCCGTCCGTATTCGGCTTCGACCTTCGCCTCGAGCGCGCGCATGATGCGGTCGGCTTCGTCGACCCGGCCCTGCTGCGCGAGCCAGCGCGGGCTTTCCGGCAGTTCGCGGCGAATCCACCACACGAACAGCGCGCCGTGCGCGCCGATCAGCACGACCCAGCGCCAGCCATCGAGGCCGAACGGTGCGTGCGGCACGAGCAGGTAGGCGAGGAACGCGACCACCGGCACCGCGACGAACCCGACCGCCTGCTCGCACGCGAATGCGCGCCCGCGGATCTGCTTCGGTACGAGCTCGGAGATGTATGTGCCGATCGTCACCATCTCTACGCCGAGGCCGAGACCGACGACGAAGCGCCAGAAGTTCAGCCCGGCCGCGGTGTCCTGGAACGCCATCACGACGTTGGCGGCCGTGTACCACAGCAGCGACCACGTGAAGATCGCGCGGCGGCCGAAGCGGTCGGCGAGGAAGCCGCATGCGATCGTGCCGATGAAGAGGCCCGAGAACAGCGCGGCGATGAAGCTCGCGACGCCCGTGGTGCCGAACAGGCCATGCGTCGTCGCGGAGAGGATGCCGCTTTTCACGAGGCCGGGCGCGACGTAGCCGCTGTAGAGCAGGTCGTAGAGCTCGAAGAAGAAGCCGAGGCTCAGCAGGACGACGAGCTTCCAGACGGTACGCGTGGGCGGCAGGCGGTCGAGGCGGGCCGAGATGGAGCCGGGGTCGACGGGTGGGGATTGGGCGGGTGCCTGCGAAAGGCTGTCCGTTGAGGCCATCGTGGGCGCGTCTCCTGTTCGTGTCGTGTAGTTGTCCGGCGACCTTCGAGCCGCCGTCGGGCGAATCGCTGCATTGTACCGGCACGTCCGTCCGACGCGAGCGCACCCCGGCCCCGATATCCGGAGCGCGACGACGGGCCGGCTGCACGCCGTACGTCGAACCGATTCGGGCGCCCCATTTTTGGGCGGACCAACGTGTAACTTTCGTAACCGTCTGTCGGGTACGGAAAACGCGCAGGAACGGCGACGCGGCGACGCATCGCGGCGGCGCGGGCCCCACCGTCCGGGCCTGATGCGCCGTTTCGCTCGGCCGCACGCCGCCGGAATCTCCACAAACGGGGCACGCAATCAGTACAACCACGCGTTCCACACCCCGGTAACATGCTACCGGGCCAACCACCGGCTTCCGGGCACCTTTCGGCGCCCGGCCTTGTCGGCAAATCGTAAGCATTCCATGTCCATACAACGACTATCCACGTACGCTCGCCAGATCGCGCTGATCGCGTTGCTGCAGTTCGCTGCGATCGCAACCGCGTCGGCGTTTCCGGAGGCCGCTTCCGCCCCGGGCGCAAGCGGCGTCGGCGCGCCCGTGCCGGCCATCTCGCTGAACGACGCCGTCGCGCAGCTCAAGCAGATGCAGGTCGAGCTCGACCGCATCAAGCAGCAGACTTCGACCGCGTCGAGCAGCAAGGAGCTGGACGCGCTCGACGACTCGGCGCAGGAGCTGAGTGCCGACGTCGTGAAACTGCAAAGCGATCTCACGCCGCAACGCGCGCAGATTCAGGCACAGCTCGACGTGCTCGGGCCGCCGCCCGCCGAGGGCGCCGCGCCGGAGACGGCAGCCGTCGCGAAACAACGGGCCACGCTCGACGCGCGCAAGACGCAGCTCGATGCGGCGCTGAAGCAGGCCGCCGACCAGAAGACCAACCTCACGAACCTCGCCGAACAGTTCGCGAAGCTGCATCGCAGCCTGCTGAAGAACCAGCTCGCGTTCCGTTCGGGCGGCATTTTCAGCGCGCAGTTCTGGCTGCCGCTGTTCCATCTTTCGCCGGACGATACCCAGCGGCTCGGAGACTTCGACGAAGAAATCCACGACATGCTGCGCTCGTCGTGGGTGCCCGGACAAAAGGCGATCACCGCGCTGCTGCTGATTGCCGCGATCGCGGCCTGGCTCGGCGGCCGCCGGCTCCTCGAGCGCGGGCTCGCCTGGTTCTGCGTAAACCGCCTGCCGGCCACCCGCTTGCGCCGCAGCGCGCTGGCACTGTCCATCGCGCTGTCGACCCTGCTGGCCACCGCCGTTGCCGTTCAGATCCTTTACCTCGCCGTCGCGCGCCGTTACGACCTCACGCCGGGGCTGACCGATCTGTGGGACCAGTTCGCGAAGCTCGCCGCGACCTGCGCACTGATCGCCGGGCTCGGCCGCGCACTGCTCTGCACGAAGCATCCGTCGTGGCGCCTCCCCGCGCTCGCCGATCCCGTCGCGCTCGCAATGAAGCCGTTCCCCGGCATCCTGGCCGCGCTGCTGCTCGTGTCCGGCACGCTCGAATCGATCAACCGGATCGTCGACACCAGCCTGTCGGTCACGCTGTTCGGTCGCGGCATCGTGTCGCTCGTCGTCACGCTGACGGTCGGCGCGTCGCTGTTGCGCGCCAACCGCGCGCGCGCCGCGCTCGCGGCGGCGGGCGAGGCACCCGAGCAACGCTCGACGCTCGCGGGGCTGATCCATGCCTGCGTCACGCTGGCGATCGTCGCATCGCTGATCGCACTCCTGATCGGTTACGTCACGGTCGCGCGCTTCATCACGTACGAACTCGTGTGGTTCGAGATCGTGCTGTGCACGACCTACATCCTGATCCAGTTGACGCGCGACGCGAGCGAAAGCCTGTTCTCGTCGAGCCTGTCGACGGGGCAGCAGATCAAGCACCTGTTCGCGCTCGAGGACCGCCACCTCGACCAGGCGCGCACGGTGCTGTCCGGCTTCGGTACGAGCCTGCTGATGCTGATCGCGGCCATCGCGCTGGTGACGGGCGGCTTCGGCACGACCCCGGGCGACCTGCTCGACAGCGCGGTCGCGATGATCGGCAGCCAGCGGCTGCAGAGCCTGAACATCATGCCCGACCGGATCCTGAACGCCGTAATCGGGTTCGCGATCGGCTTCTACCTGTTGCGCTCGCTGCGACGCTGGCTCGACAGCGAGTTCATGCCCGCGCTCGGCATGGATACCGGGATGCGCGTATCGCTGATCACGCTGTTCACCAACGTGGGCTACGTACTGCTGGTGCTGATGACGCTCGGGCTGCTCGGCGTGCGGTGGAACAACCTCGCGTGGATCGTCAGCGCGTTGTCGGTGGGTATCGGCTTCGGCCTGCAGGAGATCGTGAAGAACTTCGTGTCGGGGCTGATCCTGCTGACCGAGCGCCCGGTGAAGGTCGGCGACATGGTCAGCATCGCGGGCGTCGAAGGCGACATCCGCCGCATCAACGTCCGTGCGACCGAGATCCAGCTCAGCGACCGCTCGACCGTGATCGTGCCGAACTCGCAGCTGATCTCGCAGAACGTGCGCAACGTGACGATGGGCAATAGCACGCAGGGCGTCGCGACGCTGGTGCTGACGTTCCCGCTGAACACCGATCCCGAGCAGGTGCGCGACCTGCTGCTCGACGCGTACCGCGAGCACCAGGCGATCCTCGAGAAGCCGGCGCCGTCGGTCACGTTCAGCCAGCTCACGCCGGACGGGATCACGCTGAGCGTGACGGGCTACGTGTCGAGCCCGCGGATCGCGAGTTCGACGAAGAGCGATCTGCTGTTCGAGATCCTCAAGCAGTTGCGCGCGGCGGGGATCACGCTGTCGAGCCCGCAGATGCTGGTCGTGCAGAACATGCCGGCAATCGGAGAGGCAGGCAACGCATAGCGACGCGTGGAGACGCATCGCGCGCTCCACCGTCCGCACTGGAAGAAACGAAGGGCCGGTACCGCAACGCGGTAACCGGCCCTTCTCGTTCACGCACGGCGCCCGATATCGGGCGCCCCGCCTCACACGTCGAACTTCACCCCCTGCGCCAGCGGCAGCTGCCGGCTGTAGTTGATCGTATTCGTCGCGCGGCGCATATACGCCTTCCACGCATCCGAACCCGACTCGCGGCCGCCGCCCGTTTCCTTCTCGCCGCCGAACGCGCCGCCGATCTCCGCGCCGCTCGTGCCGATGTTCACGTTGACGATCCCGCAGTCGCTGCCCGCTGCCGACATGAACTGCTCGGCCTCGCGCATGTCGTTCGTGAAGATCGCCGACGACAGGCCTTGCGGCACCGCATTGTGCAGTTCGATCGCGTCGTCGAAGTTGTCGTAGACCATCACGTACAGGATCGGTGCGAACGTCTCGCGCTCGACCACGGCCGATTGCTTCGGCATCCGCACGATGGCCGGACGCACGTAGTACGCATCCGCGTGACCGACGTCGACGCGCTCGCCGCCCTTCACCTCGCCGCCCTGTTCGCGTGCGTCGCCCAGCGCCTTCTGCATCGCATCGAACGATGCGCGATCGACCAGCGGGCCGACCAGCGTGCCTTCTTCAAGCGGGTTGCCGACCTTCACCGACGCGTAGGCCTTCTCGATGCGCGGCAGCAGTTGCTCGACCAGGCTGCGATGCACGATCAGGCGGCGCAGCGTCGTGCAGCGCTGGCCGGCCGTGCCGACCGCCGCGAACGTGACCGCGCGCACCACGAGATCCAGGTCCGCGCTCGGCGCGACGATCATCCCGTTGTTGCCGCCGAGTTCGAGGATGCCGCGCGCGAGACGCTGGCTCAGCACCTTCGCGACTTCCTGGCCCATCCGCACGCTGCCCGTCGCGCTGACGACCGGCACCTTCTTCGACGCCGTCAGCACCTCGCCGACATCGCGCATGCCCAGCACCAGCTGGCTCAGGCCCTTCGGCGCGACGCCCGGATGCGTCTTCTCGAACTCGCGGAGCGCCTTCTCGAGCAGCACGTGGCACGCGATCGCGGTGAGCGGCGTCTTCTCGGACGGCTTCCACACGACCGAATCGCCGCACACGAACGCGAGCGCCGCGTTCCAGGCCCACACCGCGACCGGGAAGTTGAACGCCGAGATCACGCCGCACACGCCGATCGGGTGCCACGTTTCCATCATCCGGTGGCCCGGGCGCTCGGATGCGATCGTCAGGCCGTAGAGCTGGCGCGACAGGCCGACCGCGAAATCGCAGATGTCGATCATTTCCTGCACTTCGCCCAGGCCTTCCGACGTGATCTTGCCGGCTTCGAGCGTGACGAGGCGGCCCAGTTCGGCCTTGTGCTCACGGAGCACGTTGCCGAACACGCGCACGAACTCGCCGCGCACCGGCGCCGGCACCGTGCGCCACTTGAGGAATGCGTCGTGCGCGGCGTCGATCTTGCGCTCGGCGTCGGCGGGCGTGTCGACGGCCAGCGTCGCGAGCGTCGCGCCGTCGAGCGGCGAACGCGCGGTCAGCGCATTGCCTTTCCACTGGGCGAGATCGATATCGAGCGCGGCAAGAATGTCGTTGAATTGCATCACTTCCTCTTCAGGGACAGATTGATCGGTGCGGCGGCAGCGCCGCCCGCGTGATTCGATTGGAGCGCGTTCGCGCGCCCTGTGCAAGCGGATGCGCCGCGCGGCAGGCCCGGTGCACCGCACGGCGCATCGCGCCGCGCCACCGCCGGAAGCCCGGCCAGACGGCGCGCTCCCGCCTCGCAAGGCACGATCCATGAAACACATTGTCGGTGGCCACAAGTCGGGCCGCTATTGATATTAACTCACGACTTCATTCCGAAAACGCAACACCTTGGCACGCCGATCCGATGCGCTTGCGCGCCGATATGGGACGTTTCCAAAGCCCGCAGACGGGCACGAGGACGCGTCGCAACTCGACGCAAGTTGATGACAATCCTGCATCACCCTGTGCGGAAATATCGTTTGCCGGCCGTGCATCGGGCACACACAATCGTTGCGACGTCGAGGTGCAACGCACCCGGCGCGCCGCCGGCCGCCACAACGGCAGCCGGACGCCTGACGAAGGCGACACGCATCGCGCCCCGGCTCACCGGCGCGCTTTCGCACCGCATTACCGCTGCCCGGCCCGCAGCCGGCAACGCGTCGCGCTTCGTCATCGAAAAATAATCCCGGAGACAGCGCCCAGCGCCCGCCATGCATTCAGATGCCCGCCCCGATTCACCCCGTCCGTCCGGCTCGCCGCCCGCGAAGCCGTCCCTCCACCGTGCGCTGCAGGCACGCCATCTGCGGATGATCGCGATCGGCGGCTCGATCGGCACGGGCCTGTTCGTCGCGTCCGGCGCGTCGATCTCGCAGGCCGGCCCCGGCGGCGCGATGCTCGCGTACATGGTGATCGGCCTGATGGTCTATTTCCTGATGACGAGCCTCGGCGAAATGGCCGCGTTCATGCCGGTGTCGGGCTCGTTCGCGACCTACGGCGCGAAGTTCGTCGACGAAGGCTTCGGCTTCGCGCTCGGCTGGAACTACTGGTACAGCTGGGCCGTGACGCTGGCGGTGGAACTCGTCGCCGCGCAGCTCGTGATGCATTACTGGTTCCCGCACGTGCCGGGCGTCTGGTGGAGCGCGCTGTTCCTGACATTGATCTTCGCGCTCAACGCGCTGTCGGTGCGCGGCTTCGGCGAAGCCGAATACTGGTTCGCGCTGATCAAGGTGCTGACGGTGCTCGCGTTCGTCGGCGTCGGCCTGCTGATGATCTTCGGGATCATGCAGGGCGGCCCGAGCGCGGGCTGGGGCAACTTCACGATCGGCGACGCGCCGTTCGCCGGCGGCTGGGCGACGATGCTCGGCGTCGCGATGATCGCGGGCTTCTCGTTCCAGGGCACCGAAATGATCGGCGTCGCGGCCGGCGAATCGGAAAACCCGCGCACGACGATCCCGCGCGCGGTGAAGCAGATCTTCTGGCGCATCCTGCTGTTCTACGTGTTCGCGATCTTCGTGATCGGCGTGCTGATTCCCTATACCGACCCGAACCTGCTGAAGAGCGACGTGACCGACATCGGCGTGAGCCCGTTCACGCTCGTGTTCCGCCACGCGGGCCTCGCGTTCGCCGCCGGCGTGATGAACGCGGTGATCCTCACGGCCGTGCTGTCGGCCGGCAACTCGGGCATGTACGCGTCCACGCGGATGCTCTACAACCTCGCGGTCGAAGGCCGCGCGCCGAAGATCTTCGCGAAGCTGTCGCGCGGCGGCGTGCCGCGCAACGCGCTGTATGCGACGACGGCCGTCGGCGCGCTGTGTTTCCTCACGTCGCTGTATGGCGACAAGACGGTCTACCTGTGGCTGCTGAACACGTCGGGCATGGCCGGCTTCATCACGTGGCTCGGCATCGCGGTCAGCCACTACCGGTTCCGCAAGGGGTTCCTGAAGCAGGGCTACCGGCTCGACCAGCTGCCGTACCGGTCGAAGTGGTTCCCGTTCGGCCCGCTGTTCGCATTCGCGTTGTGCGCGGTCGTCGCGCTCGGCCAGGATTATCAGGCGTTCCTCTCCGACAAGATCGACTGGGTGGGCGTCGCTGCGACCTACATCGGCCTGCCGTTCTTCCTCGCGATCTGGCTCGGCTACGCACTCGTGCGCAAATGCCGCCTCGTGCGCTACGAAGACATGGAAATCGCGCCGTGGATCGAACGCAACGCGACACCCGAAACCGCGCCGCAGGCCGAAACCGGCTACGCGGGCTACATCGCCCGTCCGGCCAACCCGACACCGGGCACCTGACCGCGCGAGTCGGCCCGCATCGGCCCGCACCCGCCCACTTCGCACCGGCCGCCGCCCAGTCGCGACGGCCGGTGCCCTGCGCCCCCATTCGACGCGGCGCGCGCGTTCAGGCAAGATCGACGCGCGCCGCCTGTTTTTCCGCCGTTACGAGTCAACGAAATCGCATGCAGAACTTCTACGAAGCCACCGTTACCCGCCAGCCCTACCCGCAACTGACCGGCACGATCGACACGCAGGTCTGCATCGTCGGCGGCGGCCTCGCCGGCCTGTGCACGGCACTCGGCCTCGTCGAGCGCGGCGTGCATGACGTCGTCGTGCTCGACAGCGAACGGGTCGGCTTCGGCGCATCGGGCCGCAATGGCGGCTTCGTCTTCGGCGGCTACAGCCTCGACAACGCCGACCTGCTGCGCACGCTCGGCCGCGACGAGGGGCGCCGGCTGTACCGGCTCACCGTCGAGGCAGTCGACCTGATCCGCGCGCGGATCGCGCGCTACGGCATCGACTGCGACATCGTCGACCAGGGCGTGATGCTCGCGAACTGGTTCGACGATCCTTCGAGGCTCGACAGCGTGCGCACGCTGATGAAGGACGAACTCGGCGTCGACTGGGAACCCGTTTCGACGGCCGCGCTGCGCAAGCGGCTGAAGACGCAGCGCTATTACGGCGGCCTGTTCGAGCCGAACGCGTTCCACTTCCATCCGCTCAAGTACGTGCTCGGCGTCGCGGCGGCCGCATCGCGCGGCGGCGCGCGCGTGTACGAACGCTCGGCCGCGCTCGGCATCGCGCGCGAAGGCGCCGGGTACGTCGTACGCACCGCACAGGGCACGGTGCGCGCGAAGGACGTCGTGTTCGCCGGCGGCGGCTATGCACGCGGCGTGTCGCCGCGCATCGAGCGCGCGGTGCTGCCGATCGCGACCTACGTGATCGCGACCGAGCCGCTCGGCACGCGCCTGCCCGACGCGATCGACGCACCGTACGCGATCTACGACACGCGTTTCGCATTCGACTATTACCGCCCGCTGAAGGACACGCGCATCCTGTGGGGCGGCCGGATCTCCGTGCTCGACCGCGGCCCCGACGCGATCGCCCGCCTGCTGCGGCGCGACCTGCTGCGCGTGTATCCGCAACTGGAAGACGTGAAGGTCGACTACGCGTGGGGCGGGCTGATGAGCTACGCGCGGCACAAGATGCCGCAGATCGGCCGCGACGCGGACGGCGTGTGGCACGCGATCGCGTTCGGCGGCCACGGGATGGCGCCGACCACGGTCGCCGGCGAAGCGCTCGCGGCCGCACTGGCCGAAGGCCGGCCGGTGCCGGAAGGCTTCAACGCGTTCGGGCTCACGCGCACGTTCGGGCTGGCGGGCCTCGCGGCCGCGCAGCTCACGTACACGGCGTACCAGGCCCGCGACGCGCTCGCGTCCTGCCGCCGCTGAGCGGCCGCGGCGGCCGGAACCGCCCTGCCGATTAGAGCGGAAGGTCGGCCGGGCGGGGATTTCCCGCATGCTAGAATGCCTTTTCCACGCCGCCGAAGCCACAATAAAGTCACATGAAAGCAGGAAGCAAGGCCGCCACGTCCGATACCCGCACGCTTCCGTCCGATGCGCGGCGCAAATACGATCCCGAGCAAACCAAGCGCAACATCCTCGATGTCGCCACGCAGGAATTCTCCGCGATGGGGCTCGCCGGCGCGCGCGTCGACGCAATCGCCGAGCGTACCAACACGACGAAGCGGATGCTCTACTACTACTTCGAAAGCAAGGAAGGCCTGTACGAGGCCGTGCTGGAGAAGGTGTACGGCGACATCCGCGCACTCGAGCAGGAGCTGCACGTCGGCGACATGGAGCCGCGCGAAGGCATGCGTCGCCTCGTCGAATTCACGTTCGACTATCACGACAAGCATCGCGACTTCGTCCGCCTCGTGTCGATCGAGAACATCCACGGCGCGAAGTATCTCGAACAGCTCAAGTCGTTCAAGAACCGCAACGTCAGCATCATCAAGACGCTCGAGGAACTGGTCGAGCGCGGCGCGGCGAGCGGCGCGTTCCGCAAGGACATCGACGCATTCGACCTGCACCTGCTGATCAGCTCGTTCTGCTTCCACCGCGTGTCGAACCGCTACACGTTCGGCGCCGCGTTCGGACGCGACCCGTCGGCGCCGCGCCTGCGCGCCCGGCATCGCGACACGATCGCCGACGCCGTGCTGCGCTACGTCGCCGCATAAGCGACGACGGCGGCCGGTTTCCCGGCCGGCCTCATACCGGGCGCGCGACATCCGCGCCCGTCGCCTTCTCTCAGGTCAGTCCGTCGGCGCGGCCGACGCCAGTGCGATCCGCGCCTTCTCTTCCGGGCTTCCCGCCACGTAGTACTTCTTCGCCCAGCTCGAATCGGGCGCAAGCGCGAGCCGCGCATGCGCGCCCGTACCGGTGCCCGTGCCGTGCGGCTGCTTCGCATCGATCGCCAGCGCCCGTGCACGATAGTGCTCGTAAAGCCGCAGGAATTCCGCGAGATAGATCGCCGCGATCCGCTTGTCGCGGATCTCGAGCAGGTTCTCGTCGTTGTACTGCTCGGAATTGCGGCTCATGTTCGCCGAGCCCGTATAGACGACCGGATTCGCGCCTTCCGCATCGATCACGATGAACTTGTGATGGATCACGACCGGCGGAAAGGCCGGCGCCGGCTCGCCCGGGAAGAGGCGCAGCTCGGGCTCGAAACCCTGCGGCACGGTGGCCGGCGAGAAATACGCGGCATCGATCACGTCGCGGTTGTCGCGGCTGCGGTGATACAGCTCGAGGTTCGCGAGCGTCGCCGCATCGAGCGTCTGGCCGGCCTGCCGCGCGGCATCGGCCTTCGTCGCGCTGCCGGCGTTGATCCTGTTCACCAGCCCGAACATCATCAGCCCGCGGTCGCCGGCCGCGAAGCACGCGTCGCGCAGCGCCGCGTCGGTCGGCATGAACAGGCAGAACGACACCGAATGCTTCGCGGCCGCGATCGCGGCGACGATCGTGTCGATCTCGGTGCGCTGCCCCGCCGGTTCCGGCGAAAACGCGAGCCGCACCTGCGCGCTGCCGATCGTCATCGGTTCCGACCAGCCCGGCGACAGCCGCGCGGTCGCCGCGATCGGCGGATTCCCGGCCAGCGCATGCGCACGCGCGTTGTAGAGCGCGGCAAGCTCGGGCGAATCGAACGCGTGCAGCACGTTCGCCTGCTCCGTGAGCCCCTCGGTCGTGAAGTTCGCGGAGCCGGTCAGCACGCGCACGGGCGCCGGGTTCGACGCCGCATCGGTCACGATGAACTTGTCGTGCATGATGTGCGTCCGGTCGCGCGGCGCGAGCGTCGCGAGCCCCTGCAGCGCATCGACGGCCGGCTGGTTCGGCGACGGTAGCGGCGGCTTGCCCTTGCGCGCCGTCGTGTGCGCGTCGTAGACGATCGCGAGCGACGCTTCGCCGTGAGTGCGCCCGAACGCTTCGAACGCGGGCAGCGCCCACAGCGTGTCGGTCAGGTGATAGACGGCCGACGCCGCGCGCGATGCCGGATCGAGCATCTCCACGAACACCTGCTCCATGTCGTTCGCGAGCCAGGTGCGCAGCTTCAGCGCCTGCGCGTCGCTCGGCGCCGCATTCGGCGCGAGGCCCAGCGCCGCCACCTGCTTTGCGAACGCCTGCGAACTGACCACCGCGCGGTTGAACCACGTGCCGATGCCGTCCTCGACATGGGCGGGCAGCACGACGTCGCACACGCCGGCTTGCGCGTCGAGTACCTGCAGATTCGCCGGCGTGCCGACGACCGGATACACGTCGTAGCGAAACGATGCGCCGCGATCCTGCGGATCGATGCGTGCGTCCCACCACATGAATTTCTGGATCGGCGCCTGGTCGGTCGGCGCGTCGCCCTGCGTGTGCGCGGCCGGGCCGTCGAACGTCAGGCGGTTCGGCAGCCAGCTGTCCGGCGCGCGCGTCTTGCCGTCGGCCGACCAGAAGCCCGGCGTGCGCCGGATCGCGAAACCGAGGAAATCGGCACGCGACGCCGCATCGGGCCAGTCGAAGGCCAGCAGGACCAAGGTGGGGGAAAGATAGCTGCGCACGCTGACGGTCATTCGTTGCTCCCTGGCCTGGCGGCCGGTCGAGGTGAATGAGTCAGTCTTGACGGCGGTTCTTCCCGCGGAATGACGGTTCGATGAACCTTGTATGTCCGGCGCGCGTCAGTCGCACACGAGCAGCTCGATCCCGCGCGCGGTCAGCGCGCGGCGCACGGCCTTGTCGGGCGCGCGCTCGGTCACGAGATAGCGGGCGGCGGCCGTGCCGTTGATCCGTACCGGCGTCACGCGGCCGAATTTCGAATGATCGGCGACGATCATCGCCGTGCCGGCCGCCGCGATCATCCGGCTGCGCACCTCGGCCGCGAGCCGCGAGTAGTCGGTGCATTCGCCGTCGGGCGTGATGCCGCCGGCGCCGATGAACGCGAAATCGACGTGGTACTGCGCGAGCTGCTGGATCGTGTCGAGCCCGAAGGTGGCGTCCTCGTCGTCGGACAGCTCGCCGCCGAGCAGCGTCACGCGATTGCCGTTGCGTCGCGCGAGCACGAACGCGGTGCGCCAGTCGTTCGTGTAGATCGACAGCCGGTGCCGGTCGGCGAGCGCGAGCGCAACCGCATGCGGCGTGCTGCCCGAATCGATCAGCACCGAGGCATCGTCGGGCACGAACTCGGCTGCGCGCCGCCCGATCGTGCGCTTCGCTTCGGCATTCGCGGCTTCGCGCTCCGACAGGCTCGGCTCACGGCGATCCGCGGCCAGCGCGCCGCCGTGCGTCATCACGAGCAGGCCGCGTGCGGCCAGTGCGTTCAGGTCGCGCCGCACGGTCTCGCGCGACACGTCGAGCGAGCGGACGAGTTCCGCGACCGACAATGCGCCCGACCGTCCGAGCTCCGACAGGATGAATTGATGACGTTGTTCCGCCAGCATCGCGTGTGCGCCCGAGGCGACTGGTAATGGGTAAGCCGCCCATTGTATTACGGCCGTTTGACCGGCATTTGACGGCGGCGGGACGCCGGGCGGGCCGCGTTTCCCGAAAGCGAAATTCTGTATTGCCCGACGCGCGCGAATCGGCGCGGCGCCGGTTGCTACACTTTGCGCTTCGCAGAACGACAGACCAAGCAAAGGGGCTCACGCCATGTATCGCAAAGGCAGTGTGATCGAAATCCAGTTTCCGCCCGAACGGCTCAACGACGCGGCCGGCGATCCGTACTGGATCGACCTGACGCTCGACGAGGCCCGCCGGCTCTACGAACAGCTCGCCGCGCGCTTCGCGACCGACGCCCGCGCCAATCAGCCGCTCGACACGTTCTCGATCGACTGATCTCCGCTGCTTCACGCCCGCCCGTTGCGCATGCCGGGCGGCGCCCATCCCGCTCCCGCGGCACCGCCCGGCCCGCACCGACGGCCGCACGTGGCGCACATTCGGCACGCAGCATGAGTGCAGGATTCGACAAGACGCCGGCATCGCTTCCCCCGATACTGGCCGACTTCACGATTCTGTCCGGCCGCAGCGCGGCCCGCCATGCATGCTGACCTCGCTCGTCGCCGCCGCTTTCGTCGCACTCTGGTCCACCGGCTTCATCGTTGCGCGGGCCATCAAGCCCTACGCCGATCCCAACCTGTTCCTGCTCGCGCGTTTCGCGGGCACGGCCGCGCTGTTCGGCGCGGTGGCGCTCGTCGCGCGCGCGCCGTGGCCGGCCCGGCGCGAATGGCCGCGCCACCTGATCGCGGGCGCGCTGCTGCAGGGCGTCTATCTCGGCGCGAGCTACTGGGCCGTCGCGCAAGGGCTGAACGCAGGCGTCATGGCACTGCTCGGCGCACTGCAGCCGCTCGCCACCGCCGTGCTCGCCGTGCCGCTGTTCAACGAGCGCCTGCCCGCGCGCGGCTGGCTCGGGATGGCACTCGGGCTCGCCGGCGTCGCGCTCGTGCTGGCGCCGAAGGTGACGGGCGGTGTCGCGCCGGCGCCGGGCGCCGCGCCTGCGTGGCTCGTCGTCGCCGTCTCGGTGCTCGCGGTCGGGTCGATCACCGCCGGCTCGCTGTACCAGAAGGGCAAGCTCGCGCAAAGCGACCTGCGCACGGCGGTTGCCGTGCAGAATTTCGGTGCGGCGATCGTCGCGGCCGTCTTCGTCGCGCTGCTTCACGAAACCCGCTGGATCGGCGCGCCGGCGCTGTGGGTGTCGCTGGTGTGGGGCGTCGTGTTCCTGTCCGGCGGCGCGGTCACGATGCTGATGTGGATGCTGCGCCGCGGCAACGCCGCGCGCGCGACGTCGCTGCTGTTCCTCGCGCCGCCGCTGGCCGCGCTGCAGGGCTACTGGCTGTTCGGCGAAACGCTCGCGGCGATCCAGCTCGCCGGCTTCGCGCTCGCGCTGGTGGGCGTCGTGCTCGCGCGGCGCTGACGCGCGCCGCCGGGCCGGTGCCCGCGTCGGCGCCGGGCGCAGGGATGCCCGTCACGCGGCACCCTGCACCCGCCCGGCGCACCGTGCACCATGGCGATGCAGCCCGTCTCGCCGATGCAACGCAAAACCGCCGGAACGCACGCCCGGCGCGGCACCGCGCCGCGATTGCGCTTATGATGGGCGCCTTGCATTTCGTTCCGGAACTTCCTTCATGACATCCGCCGATTACGCCAGCCGCCAGCGCGCGATCATTGCCGAACTGAACGTTGCCCCGCACTTCGACGCCGAGGCTGAGATCGATCGCCGCATCGATTTCCTCGCGCAATATCTTCGTTCGACCGGCCTGCGGACCTACGTGCTCGGCATCAGCGGCGGCGTCGATTCGTCGACGGCCGGCCGGCTCGCGCAACTGGCGGTCGAGCGCCTGCGCGCCGACGACTACGATGCGCGCTTCATCGCGATGCGCTTGCCGAACGGCGTGCAGAACGACGAAGCCGATGCCCAGCGCGCGCTCGCGTTCGTGCGCGCGGACGAGGTGCTGACGGTCGACGTGAAGCCGGCCGCCGACGCGATGCTCCGCTCGCTGGTCGCCTCCGGCCACGCATTCGACACGCCGGCGCAGCAGGATTTCGTGCACGGCAACATCAAGGCGCGCGAGCGCATGATCGCGCAGTATGCGGTGGCCGGCGCACGGCGCGGCATCGTGATCGGTACCGACCATGCGGCCGAATCGCTGATGGGTTTCTTCACGAAGTTCGGCGACGGCGGCGCGGACATCCTGCCGCTCGCGGGCCTGAGCAAGCGGCGCGTCCGCGCGGTCGCGCGTGCGCTCGGCGGCGAGGAGCTGATCGTGATGAAGGTGCCGACGGCCGACCTCGAGGAGCTGCGCCCGCTGCGGCCCGACGAGCACGCGTACGGCGTGACCTACGACGAGATCGACGATTTCCTCGAAGGCAAGCCGGTCGAAGACCGCGTGTACGAAACGGTGCTGCGCTTCTTCGACGCTTCGCGCCACAAGCGCGCGCTGCCGTACACGCCGTTCGACTGGCCGGCCGCGTAAATCGCGACCGCGGCACAACGACTGCCGCGTCGCCATCCTGCGCTGCGGGGCCTGGCGACCGGCCGGCAGCGTCGGAGCCCAACCGCCGCGCGCGGCCGTGACGGCTACGCGCGGCAACCCGGCGGCGGGCAACCCTATGCGTGCCCGCCCGTCTTCGACGCCTGCAGCGCGCGAATCCGCATCCGCGCCCCCGTATCGCTCACCGTCGCGTCGTACATCGCCGCGAGATCGCGCTTGAGCGCGGTACGCGAGCCGCCGTCGAGATACACCATGTGCCCCGACGGATAAAAACGCGCGGACAGGTTCTGCCGCACCTTCTGGTCCTCGAGCGGCATCTGCTGCAGGTCGATCACGGTCTGGTAGAACGGCGTGACGAAATCGTAGAAACCGTTCGCCGACAGCACCTTCAGGTCGACGTTCAGCGCCATCACCGCGGCGAGATCGCCGGCCGTATAGAGGATCACGTTCCCCTGCGCATCGATACCCTGCTGCGCGCCGGTCGGATCGATGTGGCTGAAATCCCAGTTCTGGAACGCCTGGTCGTTCAGGTCGGTGAACGCGGAATTCGACGTGAACTTCAGCTGCTCGTTCAGGTAGCTGTTCCACATCGCCGTATAGACGCCCGTCACGGCCGTCATCGTCGGATCGTTGCCGCCCGAGTTCGGGTCGATCTTGCCGGCGATGCCCGACGAGATTCCGGTCACGCGGCCGTCGTACGAGCCGAGCGCGAGCCCCTGCGCATGCAGCAGCGTCGTCAGGAACAGCGAATTGCCGCGCGCGTCGTAGCCGGCGATGTCGAGGCTCCACGACTGCAGCGTCGCCGTATCGATGCCCGTGTATTGCGACAGCTTCTGCACGGCGGCCGGGTTCGCATGCGGGACCGTGCGCAACGCGTTCAGGTAGTCGGTGCGCGCGAACTGCGCGACTTCCTCGACGAACGCGCCGAGATCGGTCGGCGCCGGCGTGACGCCGAGCTTCTTGTGATACCACGCATCGGCCGCCGCGGTCGGCAGCGCGCCGACCGGGTTGCCGGCCTGCCGGTAGTCGAGGATCGACGATTGCAGCGTGACGCCGTTCAGGTCGACGCCGTCCTCGTGCAGCTTGTACGCGAGCACGCAGCTGCGCGCGGTGCCGTACGATTCGCCGAACAGGTATTTCGGCGAATTCCAGCGGTTGTTCTTCGTCAGGTAGCGCTTGATGAACTGCTTCAGCGAATCCGCATCCTGGTCGACGCCCCAGAAGTTGCGGTTCTTGTTCGGCGCGACGGCCGCCGAATAGCCGGTGCCGACCGGGTTGATGAACACCAGGTCGCTGTGGTCGATCATGCTGTCCGGGTTGTCTTCCATCTGGTACGGCGCGGGCGGCGTGAACCCCGGCATCGACGTCTTGATGCGCTTCGGCGCGAACGAGCCCAGCAGCACGAACACCGACGACGAGCCGGGCCCGCCGTTGTAGAAGAACGTCACGGGCCGCGTTTCTTCCTTCGCGCCGTCGGCCGTGAACGCGACGTAGAAGAGCTTCGCGGCCGGCAGCGAACTGCTCGGGTCGACCGTCACGAGATGGCCGGCCGTCGCCGTGTAGGCGATGCGCTTCCCGTCGATCAGGATCGTGTGATGCGTGATCGCGGCCGCCTCGGTGGTGTCGGTCACCGAATCGTCGGGGCCGTTGCCGTACGCGACCGGATCGAAGAACGGCTGGTCACGACCGTGGCTCAACGCGACCGGGTTGACGGTCGGCGGCACGCCATGCGAATTGTGGTCGCCGTGATGCAGCGGATACACGCCGCCGGAAGATGCGGAATCGATGCCCATCGTGCTGCTCCTGGAGGTGAGAAAAAGGCGCGGGCAGGCAGCCCGCGCCATGCGGAAAGACGTGTACCGCGGCCGTCAGCTCGACGGCTTGCGCGTCAGGATCGCGGCGAGCTGCGCACCGTTCGGGCTGCCGAGGCCCGTGCAGGCATCCCAGCCCTGCGCGGCCGCGTAGGTCCCGTTCGAGCCGTGCGTGATGTCGCGCAGCGCCCCCGGATTCCTGTAGAGCACCGGATTGACCCAGCCGGCGGACGCCCCGCCCGCCGCACTCGCCGCCGCACTCGCCGCCGCACTAGCCGCCGCGTTGATCCGCGCGATCAGCGCGGCCCACAGCGGCGCGACCGCACTCGTGCCGCCCATCACCGTAGCAGTGCCCGCGATCGACACTTCGTAGCCGGTCTGCGGCGATGCATCGCCGGCGACGTCCGGCACGCCGCGCTTCGCAAGCGGCACGCGGCTGCCGTCGGCCAGCGTCGCGGCAAGCCCCTGCTGCCACACCGGCAGGTCGAACAGCGTGCTGACGCCGCCCCCGCCCGCGCCGCCGCCGGCCGCCTCGTCGTTCCACGTGACCTCGCTGCGAATGCCCTGCCCGGGCAGCGCGTCGAGCTGCGTGCCGCCGCAGCCGAGCACATATGGGCTCGATGCGGGGAAGTCGACATGATCGGCGCCGTCCTGCAACCCGTCGCCCGAGCCGCTGTCGCCGGAGGCCGCGCACACCGTGATGCCCTGCGCGGCCGCCGCCTGCAGCACGCGGTTGAACGCCTGCGCGGACTGCGCCTGCCAGATGGCCTCCGGGCCGCCCCAGCTGATCGAGATCACCGACGGCTTGTGGGTCCTGTCGCTGACGGCCGCGTTGACGGCCTGGATGAAGCCCGCGTCGCTGTTCGGCGCGAAATAGACGGCGATCTTCGCGGCCGGCGCGATCGCGCCGGCGATCTCGATGTCGAGCGCAACTTCACCGTCCGGGCCGCTCGGATCGCCGGTCGGCGTGTTGCGGCCGGTGCCGACGTTGACGTCGACGAGCGTCGGCGGCTTCGTGATGCCGAGCCCGCGGAAATACTGCTGGATGTCCGCCGCGCGATAGCCGCCGCCGAGCTCGATGATCGCGATGCACTGCCCGGCGCCGTCGCCGGCCGGGAAGTCGTACAGCGATGCGAGCTGGACCGGGGTGAACGTGACGCCCGCCGCGCCGCCGCGCGCGGGCGTGAACGGCGGCCTCAGGCGGAAGTGCGGCCGCGCCTGCGGACGGCTGTCGAGGCCGAGCACGGCCGTGACGGCGTCGCCGAGATCGTCGGGCAGCGCGATCGGGCCGGAGCGGCCGCGATACTGGCCGATCGACCGATGCTCGAAGCGCTCGAGCTTGACGCCGAACGCGGCTTCGAACTGCTGGATCGTGCCGGACACCACGACGACGCTTTCGACCGGATCGACGCGATCGACCGTCAGCTGGTGGCGACGCGCGAAGTCCTCGGCCTTGCGAATGTCGTCGGGATTGGCGGAAAAACGTTGCGCGAAGGTTTCGCGCGACACCGGTTTCGCTTGCGCGTCGCCGGTGGCGAGCTGGTGAAGCAGCGTATCGAGTTGCCCTTCTTCCTGCCGCCGCAACATGATCGTGACGTGGATGCGTTCTGCCGGATCGCACGGCCCGAGGCACTTGGACTCGGCGACGATTCGGGGTTCACGGTCGGCGTGAAGATGCCTTGCCATGTTCAGACCCTCCTTGGTACCGCGTTGCACGGAACAGCCAGGAAATCGGACAGGGCCGGCGGGAGACGGTTCCGTTCGGTCGTTCGGGTTCGCGACAGCGCGAAGTAACAGGGAGTTTAGATCAGTCAGACGATTTGCGCGCACGCCCTTCTGCGGCGGGGCGCATGCGCGGGCCGGCATTGCGCGCGGCCCTCGTCGGATGCGGCGACGCGCCGCGCGACCTGCGCCGGCGCAGCGCCGCGGCGCCACTCAGTCCATCGACAGGCGCAGCGCAAAGCCGATCAGCGCCGCGGAAAACGTCCAGCGCTGCACCGTCTGCGCGAGCGGATGCGCACGCATCCACGCGGCGATCCGCGACGCGCCGAACACGCACGCGAGGTCGAAGCACACGCCGGCCGCCACCAGCAGCGCGCCCAGTTCGAACATCTGCAACACCACCGGCCCGGCCTCGGGGCGCACGAACTGCGGCAGCAGCACCGAGCAGAACAACAGTGCCTTCGGGTTCAGCAGGTTGGTGAGCAGGCCCTTCACGAACGACTGCCGCAACTCGCCCGCCGTGGCCGCCGCGTCGCCGTCGCCGAGCGCGAACACGGGCGAACGGAACACCTGGATCGCGACATACGCGAGATACAGCGCGCCGCCGTAGCGGATCACTTCGTACAGCCACGGCGCGCTGCGGATCAGCGCCGCGACACCGCAGGCGGACAACGTCACGTGCGCGGTGCGCGCGAGCGACAGGCCCGCGGCGGCCGCCATTCCCGGCCGCACGCCGCGGCCGATGCTGGTCTGCAGCACGAGCGCCATGTCCGGCCCCGGCACCGCGTAGATGGCCGCCAGCGCGGCGAGATAAATCAACAGCAAATGCGTGGAAATCATGGTCTGCCCCTCTCCTCTTACGGCGATATGTTGCCGCTGGAGCGCGAGGGATTATTGGCCATCTTTGGCTCAGGATTGGCGATCCGTAGGGGAATCCGCCACAATCGTCGAATCCGCATCAGGAATCCGCCATCATGACCGAACTCGACAAAACCGACCGCGCCATCCTTGCCGCGGTGCAGCGCGACGGCCGCCTGCCGATCGCCCGCCTCGCCGACACCGTGGGCCTCTCCGAGACCCCTTGCGCGCGCCGCCTGAAGCGCCTCGAAAACGACGGCTACATCGAGCGATACCGCGCGCAGCTGTCGCGCCAGGCGCTCGGCTACGGCGTCGTTGCGTTCGTGCTCGTGCGGTTCGCGACGCACGACCGCAAGACCGCCGACCGCTTCGAGCGGGAAGTGCTCGGCATCGAGCGGATCCTGGCGTGCCACAACGTGGCGGGCACTGCCGATTATCTGCTGCAGGTCGTGGCGCGCGATCTCGACGATTACGGCACGTTCCTGCGCGAATCGCTGCGGATGCTGCCGGGCGTGACGTCGATCGAATCGGCGCTGTCGCTGCGCGAGGTCAAGCACGACGCGGGGCTGCCGGTGCCGTGATGCCGGCGCGTGCACGGTTCACGCAAGCCGGGCCCGACACCCGTTTCATCACTTCGACGCCCGTCGATGTGGGCCGCGCCGGATCGCGCCGCCGCAACACTCGTTCACATTGTCGATGCCGGCCGCCTACGCGATGTCGGTCGGCTGGTGCGCGCGTTCCAGATCTTCGAGAAACGCTTCCACGAGCGGATTGCCGCGCCCGTTGCGGGCGACGACCATGTGGAACGTGACGTCGTAGCGCAGTTGCTCCGGATTGAGCGGCGCGAGCAGCCCCTGCGCGACGTAGGGCGCCGCGAAATGCTGCGGCAGGTAGCCGAGGTGGTGGCCGGACAGGATCAGCAGCGCGACGGCCTCCATGTTGTCGGCCGTCGCGGTCACGCGGTCGGGCGTCGTCGACATCTGCGCTTCGGGCAGCGGATACGAGCGCCACGCCCATTCGAAGCCCGCGACGTCGGCCGGCGTCAGCGCGCCGGCGCCGTCGAACAGCGGATGGCCGCGCCCGCAGTACGCGACCTGGCGCTCGATGAACAGCGGCGTGTAGTGCAGCGACGGCACCCGGTGCCAGAAGTAGCCGACCGCGATCTGGATCTCGTCGCTCAGCAGCTTCTCCTCGAGATCGCCCGGCGCGCGCACGGAGATCGAGAAGCGCACGGCCTCGTCGCGCGTGCGGAACGCGGCGATCGCCTCGGCGATCCGCGCGTTCTGGCTCACCGGCGTATGGCCGATCAGGCCGATGTGCAGCGTGCCGACCAGCTGGCGGTCCATGTGCCGCGCGGCCATCCCGAATTCGTCGAGCGCCGCGAGCAGCTTGCGGCTCATCGCGTGGAACCGCTCGCCCTTCGGCGTGAGCCGGAAACCGCTGCGGCCGCGCTCGCAGAGCCGGTAGCCGAGCCGCGTCTCCAGCGACGAAAGCTGCGCGCTGATCGTCGACTGCCCGACGTTCAGCACGGCCTGCGCGGCCGACACGCCGCCCGCGTCCGTGACCGCGAGAAACACGCGGATCAACCGTAGATCGAGGGTCGACAGATTCCCCAGCACGTTCATCCCCTTCCATACATCGATGAAAATCGATGTTTACGTCGATATCTTCGCATTCTTCTTTCCCGGCGGAACGCGTAAAACTGTGCGCCAGGCCGCGTCGCATGATACGGCAACCCCACATCGGAAGAGACAGCCCATGAACGACCACACCCATTTCCAGCCGCTCGGCGGCAATGAAATGCCGCGCTGCGGCGGCATCGCGACGATGATGCGCCTGCCGCACGTGGCGAGCGCCGAAGGCCTCGACGCCTGCTTCGTCGGCGTGCCGTTCGACCTCGGCACCTCCAACCGCACCGGCGCACGCTTCGGCCCGCGCCAGATCCGCACCGAATCCGTGCTGCTGCGCCCGTACAACATGGCCACGCGCGCCGCGCCGTTCGATTCGCTGCAGATCGCCGACATCGGCGACGTCGCGATCAATCCGTACAACCTGCACGATTCCATCGCGCGCATCGAAGCCGCGTACGACGCGATCCTCGAGCATGACTGCAAGCCGATCACGCTGGGCGGCGACCACACGATCGCGCTGCCGATCCTGCGCGCGATCCACCGCAAGCACGGCAAGGTTGCATTGATCCACGTCGATGCACACGCCGACGTGAACGACACGATGATGGGTGAAAAGATCGCGCACGGCACGCCGTTCCGCCGCGCGGTCGAGGAAGGCCTGCTGCACGGCGACAAGGTCACGCAGATCGGCCTGCGCGGCACCGGCTACGCGGCCGAGGATTTCGACTGGTGCCGCGAGCAGGGCTTCCGCGTCGTCCAGGCCGAGGAATGCTGGAACAAGTCGCTCGCGCCGCTGATGGAAGAAGTGCGCGCGCGCGTCGGCGATACGCCCGTCTACATCAGCTTCGACATCGACGGCATCGACCCGGCCTACGCGCCGGGCACCGGCACGCCGGAAATCGCGGGCCTCACAGTGCCGCAGGCGCTCGAGATCATCCGCGGCGCGAAAGGGCTGAACATCGTCGGTTGCGATCTCGTCGAAGTCGCGCCGCCGTACGACCCGTTCGGCACCACGGCGCTGCTCGGCGCGAACCTCGCCTACGAGCTGCTGTGCGTGCTGCCGGGCGTCAAGTACCGCGACTGACTCCCGCGCCACCCCCTATTCCAAAATCAAAGGATTCCAGAGGAGCACATATCAAGATGGGGACTTCCGTCAAGCAACCCAAACGGGCCGCACTCGCGTCGTTCGTCGGCACCACGATCGAGTGGTACGACTTCTATAGCTACGCGACCGCCGCCGCCATCGTGTTCGGGCCGCTGTTCTTTCCCGGCGAAAACCGCTTCATCAGCCTCCTCGCATCGTTCGGCTCGTTCGCGGTGGGCTTCTTCGCACGGCCGCTCGGCGGCGTGATGTTCGGCTATCTCGGCGACCGCTTCGGCCGCAAGCGCTCGCTGCTCGCGACGCTGATGCTGATGGCGGTGTCGACGGTCGCTATCGGCCTGCTGCCGACCCACGCGCAGGCCGGTGTGATTGCACCGGTCCTGCTCGTGCTGATGCGGGTGCTGCAAGGCATCGCGGTCGGCGGCGAATGGGGCGGCGCGGTGCTGCTCGCCGGCGAGCATGCGCCGGAAGGCAAACGCACGTTCTTCGCGTCGTTCGCGCAGCTCGGCAGCGCGAGCGGCCTGATCCTGTCGATGCTCGCGTTCGGCGCGATCAGCACGCTGTCGAAGGAAGACATGATGAGCTGGGGCTGGCGCGTGCCGTTCCTCGCGAGTTCCGTGCTGCTGATCGTCGGCTTCGTGATCCGCGCGAGCGTGTCCGAATCGCCCGAGTTCGAGGAAGTCAGGAAGAGCGGCAACATCGCGCAAAAACCGCTACGTGAAGCGCTCAAGTACTGGCCGCTGCTGCTGCTCGCGATCGGCGCGAACGTGTATGGCATCGCCGGCGTGTATTTCAGCAACATCTTCATGATCAGCTACGCGACGCAGTTCCTGTCGCTCGACCGGTCGATGGTGCTGCATTGCATGACGATCGTCGCGGTGCTGCAGTTCGTCGTGCAGCTCGCGGCCGCCTTCCTCGCGCAGCGCTTCGGCACCACGCGCGTGCTGCTGATCACCGGCGCATGGGCCGCGATCGTCCCGTTCGTGATGCTGCCGCTCGTGCACATGGGCACGCCGCTGTCGATCACGGTCGGCGTCGGCCTCGCGACGCTCGCGGAATCGGGCTACTACTCGGTGGTCGCGGGCTTCGTCAGCGGCATCTTCGTCGCACGCATCCGCTACACGGCGATCTCGATCGCGTACCAGGTGTGCGGCGCGCTCGCCGGCGGCCTCACGCCGCTCGTCGCGACCATCATTGCGCAGAACACCGCGCCGCAATGGTGGCCGCTCGCGCTCCAGTACACGAGCGCCGCGCTCCTGTCGTCGCTGTGCGTGTGGCTGATCTCGCGCCGCGTCAGCATCGACGATGCCGGCGCGCCCGGCAAGACGAACGAGCCGCTGCCGCGCGGCGCACGCACGGCGTAACGCAAGTGCACGCATGACGCAAAACGGCCCGCTTCCGCGGGCCGCTTTTTTTGCCGTCCGATCTTCGATCGCAACGGCGGCGTGCAGCGCTCGCTGCGTTATTGCACCTGGCTGCGCAGCGTCTTCGCGGCAGCGACCATGTTCGTCAGCGCCGGAATCACTTCCGCCCACTGGCGCGTCTTCAGCCCGCAGTCCGGATTGACCCACAGACGCTCCGCCGGAATCCGTTCCGCCGCCTTCCTCATCAGGCCGACGATATGTTCCTGCGTCGGGATGTTCGGCGAGTGAATGTCGTACACGCCCGGCCCGATCTCGTTCGGATACTTGAAGTCGTCGAACGCGTCGAGCAGCTCCATGTCCGAGCGCGAGGTCTCGATCGTGATCACGTCCGCATCCATGTCGGCGATCGACGCGATGATGTCGTTGAACTCCGAATAGCACATGTGCGTATGGATCTGCGTGTCGTCCTGCACGCCGTTCGCGGTGATGCGGAACGACTCGACCGCCCACTTCAGGTACGCGCCCCATTGCGCGCGGCGCAGCGGCAACCCTTCGCGCAGGGCGGCCTCGTCGATCTGGATCACGCGCACGCCGGCCTTCTCGAGATCGAGCACTTCCTCGCGGATCGCCAGCGCGAGCTGGTAGCACGACACCGAGCGCGGCTGGTCGTCGCGCACGAACGACCAGTTCAGGATCGTCACGGGGCCGGTCAGCATGCCCTTCATCGGCTTGTTCGTCAGCGACTGCGCATACGTGATCCATTCGACCGTCATCGCCTTCGGGCGGCTGATGTCGCCGAACAGGATCGGCGGCTTCACGCAGCGCGAACCGTACGACTGCACCCAGCCGAACTGGCTGAACGCGTAGCCGTCGAGCTGCTCGCCGAAGTATTCGACCATGTCGTTGCGCTCGGCTTCGCCGTGCACCAGCACGTCGAGTTCCAGTGCTTCCTGCTCGCGCACGCTGCGTTCGATTTCAGCCTGCATCGCGGCCCGGTAGCCCGCATCGTCCAGCGCACCGGCCTTGAACTGGCTGCGCGCGTGACGGATTTCGCCGGTCTGCGGGAACGAGCCGATCGTCGTCGTCGGGAACGCCGGCAGCTTCAGGCGTGCCGACTGCTTCGACGCACGCTGCGTGTAGGGGCTCACGCGGTTGCCCAGCTGCGCGTCGATGCCGGCGATCGCGGCCTTCACCGCCGGGTTGTGCACGCGCGGCGAGTGGCGGCGCGAATGGATCGCGGCAGCGTTCGCGGTCAGTGCATCGGCCACCTTGTCGCGGCCTTCGTTCAGCGCGGTCGCGAGCACCTTCAGCTCGTCGAGCTTCTGCAGCGCGAACGCGAGCCACGAGCGGATTTCCGCATCGAGCTTCTCCTCGCTCGCGAGATCGACCGGCACGTGCAGCAGCGAGCACGACGGGGCGAGCCACAGGCGATCGCCCAGTTGCTTCGCGAGCGGCTCGAGCCAGTCGAGCGTCGCGTTCAGGTCCGTCTTCCAGATGTTGCGGCCGTTGATCGCGCCAACCGACAGCACGCGCTCGGCCGGCAGTTCACGCACCAGCGCGTCGACTTCGTCGCGTGCATTGATCGCATCGACATGCAGGCCGTCGACCGGCAGCGAACTCGCGAGCGCCAGGTTGTCCTGAAGCTGGCCGAAGTAGGTAGCGAGCAGCAGCTTGATGCGGCGCGTTTCCAGCGCCGCATAGGCGGTGCGCAATGCCTGACGCCACTCGGCGTCGAGTTCGGTGACGAAAATCGGTTCGTCGATCTGCACCCATTCGACGCCCTGCGCGGTCAGCGTGTCGAGCAGCGCGCCGTACACGGGCAGCAGCTTCGGCAGCAGCGCGAGGCGGTCGGAATCGTCCTTCGCCTTGCCGAGCCACAGGTACGTGACGGGGCCGAGGATGACCGGCTTCGCGGCCACGCCCTGCGCCTGCGCTTCCGCCAGTTGCTGGAGCAGGCGCGACGGGTCGAGCGAGAAGTTCGTGTCCGCGTGGAATTCCGGCACGATGTAGTGGTAGTTCGTATCGAACCACTTCGTCATTTCACCGGCGGAGACCCCACCGCAGCACGCCGCATGCTCGTCCGCCGACTGCGCCGAACGGCCGCGCGCGACGCGGAAATAGTTGTCGAGCACATCGCCGTGGAAACCCTGCACGCGCTTCGGCAGGTTGCCGAGCGTGAAGCTCATGTCGAGCACCTGATCGTAGAACGCGAAGTCGCCGATCGGGGCCAGGTCCAGGTCGCGCTGGTCGTTCCAGTGACGCTTGCGCAGCTCGGCGCCGAGCGCCTTCAGTTCGTCACGCGACGATTCGCCCTTCCAGTAGCGTTCGAGACCGAACTTGAGTTCGCGCTTCGCACCGATGCGCGGGAAACCGAGGTTGTGTGTCGTGACCATGAGCTGCCGTCCAGAAGAAGTGAAGATCCGGCAGCCATCATAGGGATTTCATTCCATGAAATAAAATGGCATTATTTCATTCATCCATTAAATCTGTTCATGTATCCGTTGCACGAGCGATATCCATGCTGGAACGATTCCATCTCGTCGTAATCCGTGAAGTCGAGCGCCAGGGCTCACTGACCGCGGCCGCCCACGCGCTGCACCTCACGCAATCGGCACTCAGCCACACCGTCCGGAAAATCGAGCAGCAGCTCGGCACGCCGATCTGGGACCGGGAGGGCCGCGGCCTGCGGCTCACCCAGGGCGGGCAGTATCTGCTGAAGCTGGCGAACCGGCTGCTGCCGCAGTTCGAGCTCGCCGAGGAGCGGATGAAGCAGTACGCGAAGGGCGAGCGCGGCACGCTGCGCATCGGGATGGAGTGCCACCCGTGCTACCAGTGGCTGCTGAAGGTCGTGTCGCCGTACCTGTCGCGCTGGCCCGACGTCGACGTGGACGTGAAGCAGCGCTTCCAGTTCGGCGGCATCGGCGCCCTGTTCGGCCATGACATCGACGTGCTCGTGACGCCCGATCCGCTGAACAAGCCGGGCCTGCGCTTCGACCCCGTGTTCGACTACGAGCAGGTGCTGGTGGTCGCCGATTCGCACCGGTTCGCGAACGCCGATTACGTGACGCCCGAACAGCTGACCGACGAGATCCTGATCACCTATCCGGTCGAAACCGACCGGCTCGACATCTACAACCAGTTCCTGACGCCGGCCGGCATCGTGCCGAGGCGGCACAAGTCGATCGAGACGACCGACATCATGCTGCAGATGGTGGCGAGCGAGCGCGGCGTGGCCGCGCTGCCGAGATGGCTTGCCGACGAATACGCCGACCGGATGCCGGTCGTGCCGGTCAAGCTCGGCAAGAAGGGGATCGCGAAGCAGATCTTCCTCGGCATCCGCGAAGCGGACGCATCGATCGACTATCTGGCCGCGTTCGTCGCGCTGGCGCGCGAATCGACGGGGAGCGCGCCACGCATGCTGCGCTAGGCGTGCCCCGTTGCCGTGCGCGTCAGGCGGCGCGCATGCCGATGCGCTCGCCGCGCTCGACCCATGCGCCGAACAGCAGGCCGATCGTCGTCCACATGATCACCTGCATGCCGATGGCCGCCACGCGGAACTTCCACAGCAAGGCCGCCGGGAAATCGGCCGGCAACTCGCTGACAGACGGCAACCCGATCTGCACGGCCGCGATGATCGCGACGAACACGAGCCCGGCGACGATCGACGCGTTCCACTGGCCGAGCTTCGCCAGCAGATGGCGGCGCACGCTGACCGAGAACACCATCGTCGCGACGGAAATCGCGATCATCAGGAAGAACAGGCCCGTGCGATAGCCGATCGTGTCGGGGTCGCCGACCGACGGCGGATTGGCCGGGTACTTGAGGTTCGGCACGATCACGAGCGCGATGAACGCCGCCAGCGCGAGCCACGCGGCCAGCGGACGGGCCGGGAGGCGGCTGCCTCGCCCGTAGGCATACGCGAAGACCAGCGAGAACAGCCCGCCGAATGCCGCGCCATAGGTCACGACGCCCGTCAGCAAGCCGAGGCCGGCCTGCGTGTGGCGGCTGACCAGCTCCGGCTCCGGTGCGTCGCCCTTGGCGGCGTCGGTTTTTTCTTCAAAGGAGATTGCCTGATCGACTTGCGGTTCGCCGACGACCTTCGCGAAACCGAACGTGAGGAGGCCTGCGGCGATGCCTGCGAGCATCCCGCGCATGAGCAGCTTTCCGACCATCGTGAACTCCGCGTCAGTGGCAGGGGAAGCCGAGCAGGTGGCGGCCGTCGTGGACGAATTCGTGGACGTACATGCCCGGCACGAGCGACGTCGCACCTTGTTCCGCGCCGACGAAATAAAGCGCGAGCAACAGGATCAGGCCGACGAACACGGCCCACGGCAACAGTTCACGGACGGGAATGGGCGCCGGCACGACCGCCGGCTTCAGCACTGCTTCGCTCATGGATGCACCTCAGGGGAATCGCGCCCCGACAAATGTTGGATGGGTACGAAGGCAGGTCTGGCTTCCGGGATCATCGATCACCGGTTACAGTGGCGCGACCGCGCCGGGCTTGCACCGGCTTCCGCGCTTCGTATCGGGCGAATTGTACGCGCGAATGTTCGCGTATTGAAGCGGTGCCAGGCGAACACGTGCGCCCGTCCCGGATCATCCGAAAACCGACATGAACATGCCTACCTCGCTGCGCCTGATCGCACACGCATCGACCCGGGCGATGCGCACCGGCGCGTTTCCCGACGACGATCCGCTCGATACACGCGGGCTCGCCGAAGCCGCTGCGCTACGCGGCCGGTGGGCAGGTACCGCCGGCGCGCTCCTGCTGTGCAGCCCCGCATGCTGCGCGCGGCAGACCGCCGATGCGCTCGGACTTCATGTCGACATCGACGACGCACTGCGCGACATCGATTACGGCAACTGGCGAGGCCAGCGCCTGCACGACCTCGCACGCGACTTGCCGGACGAACTGGATGCGTGGATCGCAGACCCGTCGGCGTCGCCGCACGGCGGTGAATCGTTCGAAGCCGCCATGCACCGCGTCGGCACATGGTTGAACGGGCTGCGGCAAGATCGCGACATCGTCGCAATCACGCATGCGCCAATCGTCCGCGCGGCCATCGCCCATGTGCGGCGGATGGATTCGAAGGCAGCGGCCCGCATCGACGTCGCGCCGCTGTCCTGCACGACGCTTGTTGCGTCACCGAACGGATGGACGTTGAGCGCGGACCGCAACGCGTAGAGCGCCATTGCGCTCACTATGTGGACGACGATGCGGGCCGGCACGTCACGTTGCGCATACACGCCTTCAATCGCCTTACACGTCGGCAAGACACGCCGTTCGTGGTCCCGACTGTCATCAAACTGACTGCTGGCCGCAGATAGGATCGGACGCGGTTCCCTCACGAGATGGCGTCATGAATCAACCTGCTTCGTCCGCACCGAACAACCCGGGCTCCGTCGAACGCACCAGACAGGTCGGCTATGCCGTCTTCCTGCTGGTGCTGGCGCTCGGCGCGCTCTATATCGCCACGCACCTGATCGACGATCTGTCGCCGATCCGCGAAGGCAAGCTGTTCCCGTACCTGCTGCTCGGCGCGGCGCTGCTGATCGCGCTCGGCTTCGAATTCGTCAACGGCTTCCACGACACCGCGAACGCGGTCGCCACCGTGATCTATACGCACTCGCTGACGCCGAACGTCGCGGTGATCTGGTCCGGCATGTGGAACTTCCTCGGCGTGATGGTCTCGAGCGGTGCCGTTGCCTTCGGCATCCTGCAGTTGCTGCCGGTCGAGCTGATCCTGCAGGTCGGCAGCGGCGCGGGCTTCGCGATGGTGTTCGCGCTGCTGATCGCCGCCATCATGTGGAACCTCGCGACCTGGTATTTCGGGTTGCCGTCTTCGAGTTCGCATACGCTGATCGGTTCGATCATCGGTGTGGGGCTGATGAACCAGCTGATGCACGGGCCGTCCGGCACGAGCGGCGTCGACTGGGGCCAGGCGCTCGGTGTCGGCAAGTCGCTGCTGTTCTCGCCGATGGTCGGCTTTCTGTGCGCAGCGCTGCTGCTGCTCGTGCTGAAGACGCTCGTGCGAGTTCCGGAGTTGTACAAGGAGCCGCCGAAAGACCAGCCGCCGCCGTTCTGGATTCGCTGCCTGCTGATCTTGACCTGCACGGGCGTGTCGTTTGCGCACGGGTCGAACGACGGGCAGAAAGGGATGGGGCTCATCATGCTGATCCTGATCGGCACGGTGCCGACCGCCTATGCGCTGAACAAGGCCGTCACGCCGGCCGAGACGCAGACCTTCGTGGCGGTCGCGAACCAGGCGGCCGCGACGTTCGGGAAGTACACGAACGGCGTCGCGCCGTCCGCGAACCCGCGTGCCGACGTCGAGCGCTACGTGCAGCATCGCGAACTGACGCCCGCGGTGCTGCCGGCCGTCCAGCAGTTGTCGACGTCGCTCGCGACCGCGGTCGGCACGTCGGGCTCGATGGCAGCCGTGCCGCAGCGCGACGTCGACAACGTGCGCAACACGATGTATCTGGTATCCGAAGCAATCCGCCTGATCGAGAAGTCGGGTCAGCCCGCGTTCGCGGCCGACGACAAGCTGGCGATCGACAACTATCACAAGCAGCTCGACCACGCGACCAAATTCATTCCGACGTGGGTGAAGGTTGCCGTCGCGATCGCGCTGGGCCTCGGCACGATGGTCGGCTGGAAGCGGATCGTCGTGACCGTCGGCGAGAAAATCGGCAAGCAGCATCTGACGTACGGACAAGGCGCATCGGCCGAACTCGTCGCGATGCTGACGATCGGCGCCGCCGACGTGTACGGATTGCCCGTGTCGACGACACACGTGCTGTCGTCGGGGGTCGCGGGGACGATGGCGGCGAACGGCTCCGGGCTGCAGTGGAGCACGGTGCGCAGCCTCGTGCTCGCGTGGGTGCTGACGCTGCCGGCGTCGATCGCGCTTGCCGGCGGGCTCTACTGGTTGTTCCGGTCGGTGGCTTGATTCACGTTGCGACGGGTGGCCGGTGTGAGCCGGCCGCCTGGCGTGGAAGATTCGCCGCTCGCTTCTTCGCTTCTTCGCTTCTTCGCTTCTTCGCTTCTTCGCTTCTTCGCTTCTTCGCTTCTTCGCTTCTTCGCTTCTTCGCTTCTTCGCTTCTCCGCACTGATACGTCGCCGCCTTCGATGTGTCCGTGCGCGTCCTGTGCCTTTCCCTCTTGCTTCCGAATTGAAGCGCAAGATCTAGAGCGCGTCTGCACACGAACGTCGCTAGACTGGGCTCATCAACTTTCTTCGTGGCTCCAACCGTGCACGCAATGCTTCCGGGCATTCCGCACGGCTCGGCGCCACATCGCTGACGAACCAAGGGACGCCCGTGAACATCGCCGATCTGCAGCCTGCCATCGAATCGACGGACATCGCACAACGCGTCGACGCCATCGACTGGCCGACTGTCGGCGCCGAGCTCGATCGCTATGGATGCGCGCCTGTGCCAGGCCTGATTTCGACGAACGAATGCGATGCGCTCGCGTCGCTCTATCCACGGGATGCGCTTTATCGTTCACGCGTCGTGATGGCGCGGCACGGATTCGGCCGCGGCGAATACAAGTATTTCGCGTACCCGCTGCCCGCGGTCATTGCCGAGCTTCGCACGACAATCTACCCGCATCTCGCACCCATCGCGAATCGCTGGAACCAGGCACTCGGAATCGACGTCCGCTATCCGAACGACCACACGACATTCCTCGATCGCTGCCGGGCGGCGGGGCAAACGCGACCGACGCCGCTGATCCTGCAATACGGTCCCGACGACTACAACTGTCTCCATCAGGATCTTTATGGCGAGCACGTGTTTCCGCTGCAGGTCGCGATCCTGCTGTCGGCGCCGGGCCGCGATTTCACGGGCGGGGAATTCGTGTTGACGGAACAGCGGCCACGCATGCAATCACGGGCGGAAGTGGTGCCGCTGATGCAAGGCGACGCGGTGATCTTCGCCGTGCATGGCAGACCCGTGCAGGGGACGCGCGGCGTCTATCGCGTCAACCTGCGCCACGGCGTGAGCCGGATTCGCAGTGGCCACCGCCACACGGTCGGCATCATCTTTCATGACGCGCAGTGACGGCAGCGAGGACGAGCGTGGCGCCGTCCCGACGTTCGTCACGCGGATGATTTCTGTTTCACGCGGGGAGCACCGCGCTACGCTACTGCCCGCACGCCCGCAGCAGCGACAAAGGGCCGACTGCGCTGACCGTCAGGCCATCGCAACCACCACAACGGATCGACGTTTCGGGTGAGCGACGAAAAACAGTCGCGCTCACCTATCGCGGTGCAAATTGGATGCGTCGTTCGACCTACCCTCGCGCCACACTCGCCCGCAGCCGATCGCCTGCATCGGAAGCCAGCCGGGCATAACCCGGCAACGTCAGTAGCGCGAGCACGCCGGCCGCGACGAATGCCCAGCGGAAATCGTCGAGCACGTAATGCATGCCGGCGGCATCGCCGCGCACCAACGCTGCGAGCCGCAGCGACAATGCACCGAACGCGATCCCCATCCCGATCGTCATCTGCTGTGCGGCACTCCACAGCGTGCTGGCTGCACTCGTCTGATGCGCCGGGATATCCGCATAGGCGAGTGTCGCGAGCGTCGTGAACTGCATCGACCGCGTGAGTCCGTAGACGAATACGACGAGCAGCGTGATTGCCAGCGGCGTCGACGCGGTCAGCCAGCCGCACGCAATCGTGAAGATGCCGACAATTGTCACGTCGACGAGCGCAACGCGCCGGAAACCATATCGGTCGAGAATCCACGACGTTCCCGCCTTCATCCCCAGATTGCCGAGCGCACTCGCGAGCAGCAACAGGCCGGACTGGAACGGCGACAACCCGAAGCCGATCTGGAACAACAGCGGCAGCAGGTACGGCACGGCGTTGATCGCCATCCGCGTGATCGAGCCGGAGATCACCGTCACCGAGAAGGTCGGCACCTTCAGCGTGGTGAAGTCGAGCAGCGGATGCGCGCAGCGTCGCGCATGCCACCACGCGGCCGCGCCGAACAGCACGCTCGCCCCCACCAGGACGCCCGCGCGCGTGAAGTCCACATCCTGCTGGCCGGCCGCTTCGGTACCGATCAACAGACAAGTCAATGCACCACCGGCCAGCACGAATCCAGCCCAGTCGAGCGGCCGTTGCTCGTCAGCCCGCGTGTTCCGGACGATCAGCCAGGTACAGACGAGCGCGGCAATACCGAACGGGACGTTCAGCAGGAAGATCCAGCGCCACGACGCATAGGTCGTGATGAAGCCGCCGATCGGCGGCCCGACGACCGGCGCGACGATGCCCGGCCACGTGATCGTCGCGATCGCTCGCATCAGCTTCGCCTTCTCGGTGCTGCGCACGACGATCATCCGTCCGACCGGCACCATCATCGCCCCGCCGACGCCCTGCAGTAGCCGTGCAGCCGTGAACGTCACGACACCTTCGGACAGCCCGCACAGCACCGACGCACCGGTAAAGACGACGATCGCACTCGCGAATACCGTACGCGATCCATAGCGGTCCGCGATCCAGCCGCTGATCGGGATGAACACCGCCAACGCGAGCATATAGGCGGTCATCCCGAGGCTCAGCGCGTTCGGACCGACACCGAACGAACGCGCCATTTGCGGCAGCGCGGTCGCGATCACGGTCGTGTCGAGGTACTCCATGAAGAACGTTGCGGCGACGAGATACGGCAAGAAGTCGGTCGTCCGACTACCTTGGGCAGGGCTGTCAGTCATGAACTGTGCGAGAGACGGAATACGGAGGATACCGACCGCCAGCGGACGCCTGAAAGCACTGGGAATCGGGACGAATGGCGATATTACCCCGAAGGGCCTGCTCCCCGCTCTGCAGCGCATGCCGTGCGAACGGACTTTATGCGCATAGATTTTTATGACGATTTCGTGGTGCGTTCGTAGAAGGATGCACGCCGATCAGGCCGACAGGGTTCGTCGAAAGACCGGCAGATGAAGCAGGGAATTTTGCCAGAAGGCGACATTTATCGACCATCTTCGACGAACGTCGCGCATCATCGATCATCAAAACATCGCCACTGGATGTATCGACATCGACCGGACGCTAACTGAAGGTGGATCGGCGTGGTTCGCAGAGAACGTACCGAGGATATCAACGATGCTTGGTGGCGGATTGCTCGGGGATGGCAGATCCTGATCCACGACCGTCGGCCGTCTCGGCTCCGGTCGCAGTATTGCTTGGCCTGTGCCGTGCATTTCCGCCGCTCAAATGCAAAAACCCCCGCCTTTTGGGCAGGGGTTCTTGGCTTAGGGAGCCTGACGATTACCTACTTTCACACGGGAATCCGCACTATCATCGGCGTAGAGTCGTTTCACGGTCCTGTTCGGGATGGGAAGG